>CAZYHE010000193.1:0-7929 GCA_964647225.1 uncultured Anaerolineales bacterium | reverse complement strand
CCTGGCCCTGGGGCGCGTAGAGCCGGATCGGGATGTCACCGGCCGGGCCGGGGATGATGCGATTCGTGACGCCGGCGAGCGGCATTGACTTGCGGCGTTTCGGAATCTGCGTCCGGTTTGAACCGGACGCGGCCTTGCGCGCCTCCGGTACGGACAGCTCATTCAGCGGCTTGCCGCCGGTGACCCGCGTCAGCAGCAGCACGGCGCGCATTGTTAAACTGGGTGGCATGTCAAAACTCCTATGCCGGCCAGTATACCAGAAGGCGCAGTTCTTAAGAAAACGCATCTGCCCGACTTGAGACTGGCTTGACTTCGACACTACCCAGATTTGACATGCCGAGATAAATGCTGTATATTTACATCGTAAATTTACGACGTTTAGCAGAGGATAGCCCATGTCACCCAGACCCCGACGACCAGCCGATTACCCGCGCGACAGCATGGAGGCGCAGATCAAGGCGGTCGCCCGCCAGCAGATGGCGGAGCACGGCACGGCCGGCCTGTCGCTGCGCGGCATCGCGCGCGAGATCGGCATCACCGCGCCGGCCATCTACAACTACTTCCCGCGGCTGGAGGATCTGATCACCGCGCTGATCGTGGACGCGTTCAGCGATCTGGCCGACGCGATGGAGCTGGCCGACGCGGCGGTGGCGTCCGAGCGCCCCTACGATCACATCATGGCGCTCTGCCTGGCCTACCGAGAATGGGCGATCGCCCATCCCACCGTCTTCCAACTCATCTACGGCAACCCGATCCCCGGCTACTGCGCGCCGGAGGAGATCACCATCCCACTGGCGCGGCGGCCGTTCCTGGGGCTGTTCCGCTGGTTTATGCGCGCTCACCAGGCCGGCGAGTTGACCATCCCGGCCGAATACCAGGCCGTGCCGCCGGCCATGGCTGCCGGCAGCGCGGTCTGGCGCCGCGCCTCCGGCATCGAGATGCCCGATGCGCTGCTGGGCCTGTTGATGAGCGGGTGGGCGCGCATCCACGGCGCGGTGCTGCTGGAACTGTTCGGCCACCTGGAGCCGCTGGTGGGGGGTGGGGGAGCCTTCTACCGCTATGAATTAGAGGCGTTTGCGCAGCATCTGGCGATCGGCGGGCGCCCGGATGGCGCAGGCGGCCCTTCGGAAGCTGTCGGGGCGCAATCTCACAATGGAGGGGCATCATGACCAAGTCTGTTGTTCGACAACTGCCGGCGCGGCAGCGCGTGCGCAGGGAGCTTCTGCTCATCTCGTTCTTGTTGTTTCCGGTCACGCTGTACTATTTCTCGCCTGTCCTCATCATGCAATCCGCGTCTGAGGGCGTGATCAACGCCAGCTTCATGGTCTTCGCCGCCATGTTCATCTCGTCCCTCTTCTTGGGGCGGCTGTGGTGCGGCTGGGCTTGCCCGGCCGGCGCATTGCAAGAGTTGGCCGCGCCCGTCAACAACCGGCCGGCCAGCCGGCGGATTGATTGGATCAAGTGGGCCATCTGGCTGCCGTGGATCGCGGGCATCGTCGCGCTGGCCGTGGGCGCGGGCGGTTATCGGGCCGTGGATCCCTTCTACCAACTTGAGGGCGGCGTGACCCTGGCGCAGGATTTCTGGGCCTACATCTATTTCAGCGTCGTCGGCGTCTTCCTGCTGCTGGCGCTGCTGGTGGGCCGCCGCGCCGGCTGCCACACCATCTGCTGGATGGCGCCCTTCATGATCCTGGGCCGCAAGCTGCGCAATCTGCTGCCCTGGCCCGCGCTGCGCCTTCAGGCCGCGCCGGACAAGTGCCGTAACTGCCTGAGCTGCACCGCCGGCTGCCCGATGAGCCTGGACGTGCATGGCATGGTCGTGGCAGGCCACATGGAAAACGATGAGTGCATCCTCTGCGGCACGTGCGTGGATAGTTGTAACTCCGACGCCATCCGTTTCAGCTTTACGTCCGGCAAGTGACGGGTGGGCGAATTGGTAGATTGGTAGATGGGTAGATTGGTAGATTGGTAGATTGGTGCTGAATCGGCGAACGCACCAGTCCGTCAACCTATCAACCCACCAACTTACCATTCTACCAACCCACCAACTTACCATTCTACCAACCCACCAACCCACCAACCTACCAACCTACCATTCTACCAACCTACGGAGTCTCACCATGTCTGAACTACACGTCGTCTTTGGCGCCGGCCCCTTGGGCCGGTCGGTGGCGGAAGAATTGGCGCGGCGCGGCAAGAGCCTGCGCGTGGTCAGCCGGTCGGGCAAGATGGCCGAAGCGCCACAGGGGGTCGAGCTTGTGGCCGGCGACCTGTACGACCCGGCCGCGGTGCGCAAGCTGACCGCAGGCGCGGTCGCGGCCTACCAATGCGCGCAGCCACACTACTGGGAGTGGCCGCAGAAATTCCCGCCGCTGCAAGCCGCGATCATCGCGGGGCTGACCGGCACGCGCACGAAGCTGGTGATCGGCGAGAACACCTACATGTACGGCGACACCGGCGGCAAACCGCTGACCGAAGCCTTGCCCTATGCCGCGACCACGCGCAAAGGCAAGGTCCGCGCGGCGATGAGCGAGGCCGCGCTGGCCGCGCACCAGGCGGGCAAGGTGCGCGTGACGATGGGCCGCGGCTCCGACTTCTTCGGGCCGTGGGCCGTGGATTCGGGGTTCGGCAGCCGGGTCTTCTACCCTGCGCTGGCGGGCAAGGCGGCCAGCTTCGGCGGCAAGCTGGATCTGCCGCACACCGCGACCTACATCGGCGACTTCGGGAAGGCGTTGGTGATCCTGGGCGAGCGGGATGAAGCGTTGGGCCAGGCGTGGCACGTGCCCAGCGACCGGCCGCAGATCACGCAGCGCCAGTTCGCCGAGCTGCTCTACCGCGAGACCGGCCACCCCGTGCAGGCGAGCGGCGTGACCCGGTGGATGATGGCGCTGGCCGGCCTCTTCATCCCCGGCGCACGCGAGACGGTGGAGATGATGTACGAGTTCGAGAAGCCATTCGTGGTGGATTCCGGCAAGTTCGAGCGGGCGTTCGGAGTGCAGGCGACGCCCATCGAGGAGGCGATCAAGGCGACGGTGGCGTGGTACCGAGCGCACCCGGCGAGCAAATAGAAACATGTCGAAGACACACGCGCTGAGCACGCCGAAGCGCCGCCCTTCGACAGGCTCAGCGCGCGTAACTCACCGACAGTTATGCGTTAAACCCCCGCTGGCTTGGTCGTGCAGCAGCCGATTTGACAAACCACCGAATCCCGTGTACGATTTCAATACGTACAAAGAGGAGGTGTCGTATGCCGCAAGTCGCTGTTCAAGACAGCAGCCGTATGTCCTTTCGCATTCGCCCCGACGACAAAATGCTGTTGGTGCGTGCTGCCACCCACGCCCAGACCGATCTCACGACCTTTGTCTTGCGCAATGCCGTACAGGCGGCCAGGGCGGTGATAGCCGAGGCTGAACGCGTGGCCCTCTCAGAGCGCGACAGCTTGCGTGTTTTGGCCACGCTGGAAGATCCGCCGCCGCCGAACGAGAAGCTGCTGGCGGCCGCGCACACTTTGCCCACCCTGCCATGACGCTTCCCCGCTGGCATGAGGAGCCGATTGCGAAGCAACACAAGCGGGACGCGTTCGACTGCGGAGACGCGGCGCTGAATGAATTCCTGCGCCGCTATGCCCGTCAGACCCACGAGCACGGCAGCGCCAAGACCTTTGTTGCCGTCCCAGATGATGATGTGACGCGTGTCCTCGGGTTCTATACGCTCAGCCCGGCCGCCGTAGCGTTCTCGCGCACACCCGAAGTGATCCGGCGCGGATTGGGCCGCTATGACATCCCCGCTTTTCGTCTGGGCCGGCTGGCTGTTGAGCGGACCGTGCAGGGACAGGGCTTGGGCGGTCAGCTCCTGTTGGCTGCCGGCCGGCGCTGTCTGCGCGCCTCACAGGAGGTTGGCGGCGTCGCTCTGCTCATTGACGCCAAGAACGAATCCGTGGCAGGCTGGTATGCCAGCTATGGCGCGTTGCGACTCCTGGACGCGCCTCTGACGCTGCTCTTGCCCCTGACCACCATCGAGATCGCGCTGACCGCGGCGGGGAAGCTCTAAACTGATCCATCTCAAGAGGCAAGTATCAACTATGAAAACTGGCGCACCCAAGACCGTCGAACCCGATGATGTGGCCTGGTATCTGATGGAGCCGGCAGAGGTGGCTGCGCGGCTGGCGGTCGCGCCGGGCGCTGGCCTCAGCGCGGATGAGGCCGCCGCTCGGCGCAGCCGCTATGGATCGAATGCGCTTGTGGAGCGCGGGGGCAGGTCCCCTTGGCGCATCATCTTGGCGCAGCTCACCGGCACGCTGGTGCTGATCCTGATCGTCGCCGCGGTCGTCTCCGCGCTGGTCGGCGATATCAAAGACGCCGTCGCGATCCTGGCGATCGTCGTGCTCAACGCGATCCTCGGCTTTGTCCAGGAGTATCGCGCCGAGCAGGCGATGGCCGCACTGAAGAAGCTGGCGGTGCCCCTCGTGCGCGTCCGGCGCGCCGGCCAGGTGACCGAGGCGCCGGCGCACGATCTTGTTCCCGGAGATATCGTGCTGCTGGAGGCCGGCAATCTGGTTCCCGCGGATGGACGCTTGCTCGAGGCCGCCAACCTGCGCATCCAGGAAGCGATCCTGACCGGGGAGTCCGAAGCTGTGGAAAAGGTCACGGCTGCTCTTGGCGCGACCGGCGGCGCGGCGCTCGCGCTGGGCGACCAGGTCAACATGGCCTTCATGGGCACGACGGTCACTTACGGCCGCGGGCAGATGGCGGTCGTGGCCACCGGGATGGGTACCCAGCTTGGGCACGTGGCCGAGTTGATCCAGGGCGTCAGCACGACGGAGACGCCCCTCCAGCGCCGCCTGAACCAGTTGGGGCGCAGCCTGGCGATCGTTGCGACCGCGCTGGTTGTGGTCATCTTCGTCGTCGGGGTTGCGCTCGGCGAGGACTGGGAGCTGATGTTCATGACCGCCATCAGCATGGCGGTGGCCGTGGTGCCTGAGGGTCTGCCCGCAGTGGTGACGATCGCGCTGGCGCTGGGCGCGCAGCGGATGCTGAAGCGACAGGCTTTGATCCGGAAGCTGCCGGCTGTGGAGACGCTCGGCTCGGTGACGGTCATCTGCTCCGACAAGACCGGCACCCTCACCGAGAACCGCATGACCGTGACCGTGCTCGACCTGGCGGGTCATCGCCTCGACCTGACCGAGGAGATCCGCCATCGCGAACCGGTGCTGGTGGCGGCCGATCCTGCGAGCGACATCATCAAATCGCAGCCGTCGCTGGCCCTGCTCCTGATGGGGGGCGCGCTGTGCAACGATGCGATGCTCCAGGCGGAGGGCGCGCATCCCGGACAGTATCGCGCGCTGGGCGATCCCACCGAGGGCGCGCTGGTGGTCGCGGCCGCGCGGTTCGGGTTGTGGAAGCCCACCCTGGAGACCGCCTACCCGCGCACGGATGAGGCGCCCTTCGACTCCGAGCGGAAGCGCATGACCACGGTGCATCGCATCGCGGATTGCAGCGCATGGATCGCCGATTGTGCGACCATTGCGACGCCCTATGTCGCTTTCACCAAAGGCTCGGTGGACGGCCTCCTGGAAATTGCCGATACGGTTTGGGCTGACGGTCAGCCGGTCCCGCTGGATGCCGGGTGGCGTCAACGTATCTTGGACGCCAACGGGATGCTCGCCGGCAAGGGGATGCGTGTGTTGGGGGTGGCGTTCAAGCCTGTCTCTGAACCGGACGCTGCCATAGCTGCCGTGGCGGCGGGAGCAGGTAAACCTGATAAAACCGTGGCGCTTGAGCGCGGCTTGACCCTCATCGGGTTGGTGGGCATGATTGATCCGCCGCGGCCCGAGGTGAAGGCTGCCGTGGCGACCTGCCGGGCGGCGGGCATCCGGCCGGTGATGATCACCGGTCACCACCCGCTGACGGCTCGCCAGATCGCCCTCGATCTGGGCATCAGCGAGGGTGGCCGCGTCCTCACCGGCCAGGAGCTGGCCCGCATGTCGGTCGCTGAGCTTGAAGGGGTCGTGGAGGATGTATCGGTCTACGCGCGCGTCTCGCCGGAGCACAAGTTGAACATCGTCGGGGCGCTGCAGACGCGGGGCCATGTGGTGGCGATGACCGGCGACGGGGTGAACGATGCGCCGGCCCTCCGGCGGGCGGACATCGGCGTCGCGATGGGGATCACCGGCACCGACGTGTCGAAAGAGGCCGCAGCGATGGTGCTGCTGGACGACAACTTCACCACCATCGTGTCCGCGGTCGAAGAAGGCCGGGCGATCTACGACAACATCCGGAAGTTCATCAAGTTTTCGCTGGCAGGCAATCTGGGCAAGGTGCTCGCCGTCTTTGCCGCGCCACTCATGGGGCTGCCGCTGCTCTTTTCGCCATTCCAGCTCCTCTGGCTGAACCTGATCACGGACGGCGCGCTGGGTCTGGGGATGAGCGTCGAGCCGGCCGAGCGCGGCGCCATGCAACGCCCGCCGCACAAGCCCGCGGAAGGGGTGTTCGCCCGCGGGTTGGGCGGGCAGATCGTCTGGCTGGGGGTTCTGATCGGCTTGCTCGTGCTGGGGGTTGCCGTGTGGGGCTGGCGGACCGGCCAGGCCGGGTGGCAGACGCTGGCCGTCACCACGGTGGTCTTTGCCCAGGTGTTCCAGGCGTTGGCGATCCGCTCCAACACCGAGTCGCTTTTCCGCCAGGGGGTGCTGTCCAACCGAGCGCTCCTGGCCTCCGCAGCGGCTGTGGTCATCCTGCAGCTCATCGTGATCTACACGCCGATCCTCCAGGGCCTCTTCGGCACCGTGCCGCTCTCACCGCGCCAATTGGCGGTGACCGTGCTGGTTGGCTCGGTGGTGCTTTGGGTCGTTGAAATTGAGAAGGCGTTCAGAAGGCGGAAATGATGGCGCGAATCCTGGAAAAGAGCCGTTATCTGATCTTGCTGGCGGTCGGCGCCTCCCTGGTCGCGTCGGCCGTCGCGTTCCTGTGGGGCGCCTGGAAGACGATCCAGGTGATTCTGGAGATCGTGACTAGCGCGGGGAAGGGCGCCGCGGCCACGGTCGCCCTGATCGAATTGATGGATAAGTTTCTGATCGCGGCCGGCCTCTACATTTTCGCCGTGGGCATGTATGAACTGTTCATCGGTGAGCTTGAGATGCCCGCGTGGCTTAAGGTGCATAATCTGCACGAGGTCAAGAGCCGGCTCAGCTCCATCATCATCCTGGTGATGGCGATCGTTTTCTTGGAGCACTTGGTGCTGTGGCAGGATCCCCAGGCGATGTTGTATTACGGCATCGCTGTCGCCATCGTCACCGCGGCCTTGATCGCTTTCAGCTATTTCGGCGAGCGAGAGTGACAGAGAGGTGGCCCCGATGACCGAGCTAGACCTGCGCAAACAGTGGAAGCACCTGTACGCGCCGTCGGCCAAGAAGGTCGAGTTGGTGGACGTCCCGGAGTTCAAGTTCGTGATGATGGATGGCCGCATCGAGCCGGGCGAAGCGCCGGGCACGTCGCCGGGGTTCGAGGAAGCCATGACCGCGCTCTACAGCGCGGCCTACACTCTCAAGTTCATGTCGAAGCTGCGCAAAGAAGACCCGATTGACTACCCGGTGATGGCGCTGGAAGGGCTGTGGTGGGTCGAAGATGGTCAGTTTGACATAAATATCAAAGACAATTGGGTCTACACCCTGATGATCATGCAGCCGGACCACATCACGCCGGCCATGTTCGCCGAGGCGCTGGCGCAAGCGGCCAAGAAGAAGCCGAACCCCGCGCTCGCTCGCCTGCGCCTTGAGTCGTTCCGCGAGGGCCTCTGCGTGCAGACCATGCACCTCGGCCCCTACGCCACCGAGCCGGCCACCCTCGAGCGGATGCACGGCTGGGCCGCGGACGCTTCGCGCGGCTATCGGCTGACCGGCAAGCATCACGAGATCTACCTGGGCGACCCGCGCCG
>CAZYHE010000192.1:0-7982 GCA_964647225.1 uncultured Anaerolineales bacterium | reverse complement strand
GGCAAGGTTGCCGCCAAGGACCAGAAAACTAGCGATTACGCCAAGAAGCCAGTCGGCGACGGCGCCTATGTTGTGAAGGAATGGAAGGCGGGCCAGGAGATCGTCCTGGAGAAGAGCGACAAGCCGTTCCCCCTGGGCGACCCCAAGATCAAGACCATCGTCTGGCGCTTCTTTGGCGAGAGCAAGGCGGTCCTCGCTTCGCTGCAGAAGGGCGAAATTGACGCCATCAGCACCGTGGCAGGCGTGACCCCCAGCGATTCGCCGGACCTGGACAAGATCGCCGCCGCAGGCATCTACAAGGTGTCGTACTTCACCGAGTATTCCTGGGAGCACATTGACCTGAACGTCCAGAAGTTCCCGTTGGACGACATGAAGGTGCGCCAGGCGCTTTACTACGCCATTGACAAGAAGACTATCATTGACACCCTCTACTTCGGCAAGTACTCTCCGGCCGAGCTGCCCGGCGCCATCCTGAAGACCAACAGCGGGTTCTTCACCGACGACTTCACCAAGTATCCCTTCGACAAGGCCAAGGCCCAGGCGCTGCTGAAGGAAGCCGGCTGGGATTGCAAGGCGCTGCCCTGCACCAAGAAGGTGACGGTAGACGGCAAGGAAGTCACCAAGAACCTGGAAATCACCCTGATGACCACCGACCGCGCCGACCGCCAGAAGCTGGCCCAGGTCATCCAATCCATGTGGAAGTCGGTCAACGTCGGCACCAACATCCAGTTCCTCTATGGCCGCGGTCTCTTCCAGCCGTGTTCTGCGGGCGGCCCGCTCTACTGCCGCACCTACGATGCGGCCATCTACACTTGGGTCGGCGGTGACGATCCAGGGTTCTGGGGGCTGTACGGCTGTTCAGGCATCCCGACCAAGGATAATAACTGGTCCGGCCAGAACAACCCCGGCTGGTGCAACAAGGACGCCGACAAGGCGTTGAACGACGCGGAGAACAACGCCGACATCGTGGTCTCCCCGGCCAAGCGCAAGACGGCTTACGCGCCATTCTTCAAGGCCTGGACCACCGAAGTGCCGGTCATCCCGCTCTTCGTGAATGCTGTGCCCATCGCCGCTCGGACGGGCTTCAAAAACTACACCTGCGGCCCGACCAACAGCGCGCCCTGCGGTTGGAACGCGTGGCAGTGGGAGTTGAGCAAGTAGGCTGAGCCGAGACCCTAAGGGTTTTCGGAAACCCTTAGGGTCTTGTTCGGCCCAGCAGTCCTCCTGGCGGCTGATTTGTACCGCATCCCTTCAATTTTTTCTGATACGCTGAGCGCAGCGAAGCCTGTTCGGGCTGCTTCGCTGCGCTCAAGGTGACAGAAGGCGGCGATGGGGTCATTGCGAGGGCCGCACCTTCGGGAAGCAATCTCTCGCACGTGGATGGGATTGCTTCGTCCTAAAGGATGCTTCGCAATCGCAAAAGACGCTCCTCGCAATGACCAGCCCAGGAAGATTCTCGATACCGGGAGGGTGAAATGACCACCTTTATCATACGGCGGTTGCTTCAGTCGGTCATCTTGTTGTTCTTTGTATCCATCCTGATCTATATCATCCTCAATATCGTGCCGGGCGGCCCCTTTGATATGCTCAAACTGTCCAACCCGCGACTGGGCCAATCGCACATTGACCGGCTCAACGCGCTGCTCGACCTCGACAAGCCGCTGCTGCCCGGCCAGTACTGCCCTAAGGAAACCGGCGTGCAGCAGCCATGTCGTCTCGACCAGGGCCGCTATCTGCGCTGGTTGGGTAAGGTAGTCCAGGGCGACCTGGGTCAGTCGTGGACACTGAAACCCGGCTCGCCGGTGATCGAGCTCATCTGGTATCGCCTCGGCTACACCGTGCTGCTGATGGGTATTTCGACCTTCCTGGCGATCTTGCTGGCCGTACCCATCGGTATCTTTTCTGCGGTCAAGCAATACTCGGTTGCCGACTATGCGGTAACCGCACTGGCGTTTTTCGGCCAATCCATGCCGACTTTCTGGACCGGCCTGATGGCGATCGCGGTCTTTTCGGTGGCCCTGGGCTGGTTCCCCACCGGCGGGGTGCGCGAGGCCGGCGCTGAAGGGGATATCATCGAAGCGTTGGGGCGCATCTTTTCTTTCGGCCGGCTCTACCCCGAGTTGGCCGGCAAAGAACTGTCGTCCATCCTGGATGGGCTGAAGCACGTGGCGCTGCCGGTAATGGTGTTGACCTACTACAACATGGCCGGGTGGGTGCGCTACACCCGCACCTCGATGCTGGAGGTGCTGCGGCAGGACTACATGCGCACGGCGCGCGCCAAGGGGCTGCGCGAGCGGGTCGTCATCTTGAAGCACGGCCTGCGCAACGCGCTGATCCCGCTTATCACCATCCTGGCCCTTTCGATTCCGGGCCTGTTCGGCGGCGCAATCATCACCGAGACGATCTTCTCGTGGCCGGGCATGGGGCGCCTGAACATTGACGCCATCGCAGGCGTGGATTGGCCCGTGGTGCAGGGCTTGTTGGTGATCCAAGCCTTCCTGCTGATCTTCTCGAATCTGCTGGCCGATGTCATGTACGCGGTGGTGGACCCGCGGATCCAATATAACTAAAGGGACCAGGAGCAGTAGCCAAATGACAGCATCCACCGCAGAAATCCTCAAGCTCGAAACGGCGCCGGTCACAAAGCCGGTTAGCCAGTGGGGGTTGGCCTGGCGGCGCCTCCGGCGTCACACGCTGGCGATGATCGGCTTGGTGATGTTGACCGTCATCGTCATTGCTTGTGTCGCCGCTCCGCTGCTTGCCCCCTATGACTTTGAAGAACTCGACTTGCGCAAGCCTTACGCGCCCGTGTTTACCCCCGGCAATCCGGGGCAACCGGTGCATATCCTCGGCACGGACGCCTTGGGTCGCGATATCTTTTCGCGGCTGCTCTCGGCCGGCCGGATTTCGCTCCTGGTGGCGTTGATTACGACCTTCCTCACCGTGATTGTCGGCTCGATCATCGGCGCGCTGGCCGGCATCAGCGGCGGTTGGCTTGATACCCTGCTCATGCGTTTCGCCGATCTGCTGTTGACGTTGCCGACGTTGCCGCTCCTGCTCGTGCTTTCCAGCAGTTTGCGGCAGTTTGTCGCTTTGCAAAATTTTCTCGGCTCGAACCTGAGCGTGGCGATCATCATCTTCGTGCTGCTGATCTTCGGCTGGATGGGCCTTTCGCGCTTGGTGCGCGGGTCGGTGCTCAGCCTGCGCGGACAGGACTTCATCTCCGCCACGCGCGCGCTCGGCGGCAGCCAATCGCGCATCATCTTCGCCCACTTGATCCCGAATTCGCTGGCGCCGATCATCGTGGCGGCCACCCTGGGTTTTGGCGGGGTCATCATCTCGGAATCGGCGCTCTCATTCCTGGGTTTCGGCGTGATGCCGCCCACGCCCACGTGGGGCAATATGCTCAACGACGCGCGCGGCGCGCCGCTGGAACACCTCTTCACACAAACCTTATCGCCCGGCCTTTTTATCTTCCTGACGGTGCTGGCGGTCAACTTCCTGGGCGACGGCTTGCGCGATGCGTTGGATCCGCGGTTGAAGCTGTAGGGATGTATTGCGTAGTGCGTAGTGCGTAGTGCGTACTGCGATGCGGAGTTGCGGACTACGGAATACGCAATACGGAATACGCACCACGAGTGAGCTATGAAGCAGCCGACTGACAAGCTACAAATCAACATCCTGGGCATGTTGGTCGCCGTCTTCGGGTTCGGGGCGCTGGCGGTTTTCTTGACGATCGCGCTGTCAGCGCAAGACCCGTTGTGGTTCACGACCGGTTTTGCGGTGCGGCCGGAGCGCATCGTGATCCATCAAGCCGGACAGCGTGTCGAGTTGCGTTCGGGGCAGCCCGGCTACGCGGAAATGGCCGAGGCGGTGCGGACCAGCCTGGCGCAGGGGGCCGTGCGATCGTCCGGGATCGGTCTGTCGCAGGGATCATTGGACGACGCCTTCGGTTTGTACCTGACGGTCGAGGCGTTTTTCAGCCAACCGGTTAAGCTCCATGCCGCCTTCAATACTGGCGCACCCACTCAGCTGCTATTCCCCATTACGGGACGCCATTCCGATCAGCCCGTCGTGTTCCTGGGGAAGAACGGCACCTATCTGGCGAATGGGCCGGTGCTCAAGACGGTGCAGCCAATCCGGGATGCGTTGCGGTCGCTGGGGTTTTACAGTGAGCCGTGAAACGTGAAGCGTAAAATCCTTTTCGCAACACGCCCAAGGAGTCTCGCGAGTGAAAGACGGTAATTCCAATCCTTCTGCGTCCGATGGACCGCACATGCTCGAAGTGCGCGGGCTGAAGACCTATTTTTACACTGAGGCCGGCGTGGTCAAGGCCGTGGATGGCGTGGATTTCCACGTGGACCGCGGCGAAGTGTTGGGGCTGGTGGGCGAATCCGGCTGCGGAAAAAGCGTTACCTCGTTTTCCATCATGCGGCTCGTCGGCACGCCCGGCAAGATCGTCGCCGGGCAGATCCTTTTCGACGAGCGCGATATGGCGACCTTGCCTGAGTCTGAGCTGATGCGCATCCGCGGCAACCGGATTTCCATGATCTTCCAGCAGCCCACCTCGTGCCTGAACCCGGTCTTCAAGGTCGGCGACCAGCTTTCAGAGGTCTTGGAGATCCACCAGACGTTGGGCAAGAAGGTCGGACGCGAACGCGCGATCGAGTTGCTCAAAATGGTCGGTATCCCCGAGCCGGAAAAGCGTGTGGATGCCTACCCACACGAACTTTCCGGCGGGATGGCGCAACGCGTCATGATCGCGATGGCGCTGGCGTGCCTGCCCGAACTGCTGATCGCGGATGAGCCGACCACTGCGCTGGATGTGACCATTCAGGCGCAAATCCTCGATCTGCTGCGCAGGCTGCAATCTGAGATGGGCACGGCGATCATCCTGATCACCCATGACCTGGGCATCGTGGCGGAGATGTGCCAGCGCGTGGCGGTGATGTATGCGGGTCGAATCGTGGAGCAGGCAGATGTCGTGACGATTTTTGACCGCCCCAAGCATCCGTATACCGTTGGCTTGATCGGCTCGGTACCGGTTTTGGGGGTCGTGAAGGACAAATTGGAAGTAATCCCCGGCAACGTGCCGAACCTGGTCAACTTGCCGCCGGGCTGCCAGTTTGCCCCGCGCTGCCTGGCACGGGTCAAGCATAGCTTGACAATCTGCACGGAAAAAGAGCCGGAGTTGAAACCCGTTGCACCGGGGCACACAGTACGCTGCTGGTTGTATCAGTAGGAGCTTGCCATGACCGACCGAAACTCCCAGGATTTGGTAGTCGTCAAAGACCTCAAGAAGTACTTCCCCGTGAAAAGCGGGTTGTTGCAGCGCGTCACGGCACAGGTCAAAGCGGTTGATGGCATCAGCTTTACGATTCGGGCGGGAGAATGCTTGGGCATGGTGGGCGAATCGGGGTGTGGCAAGACCACGGCGGGCCGCACGATCCTGCGCCTGATCGAGCCAACGGCCGGCACGGTGAGTTTCTCGGGCACAGATCTCGCCAGAGCCGATGGCCCGACCATGAAAGCGCTGCGGCGTAACATGCAGATCGTCTTTCAAGACCCTTATTCGTCGCTGGATCCGCGTGTTCCCATCGGTGAGAGCATCGGCGAGGGGCTGCTGATCCACGGCATGTCGGATAAGCATCAGCGCGACGCGATTGTGCTCGAGATGCTGCGCAAGGTTGGCCTGGAAGAATATCACCGCGAGCGCTATCCCCATGAGTTTTCCGGCGGCCAACGCCAGCGCATCGGCATCGCGCGCGCGCTGGTGCTGCGCCCCGAGTTCATCGTCTGCGATGAGCCGGTCAGCGCGCTGGATGTGTCGGTGCAGTCGCAGGTGCTCAACCTGTTGCGCGATCTGCAATACGAGTTCGGCCTGACCTACCTCTTCATTGCGCATAACCTCAGCGTCGTCGAGCACATCAGCGACCGCGTGGCCGTGATGTACCTGGGCAAGATGGCTGAACTGACCAGCCGCGAGGAGCTTTTCCGCAATCCGCTCCACCCGTACACCCAAGCGCTGATGTCCGCCATCCCCGTCCCCGATCCGAAACTCAAGCGCAAGCACATCATCCTGGCCGGAGATGTGCCCAGCCCCCTCAATCCGCCCGCCGGGTGCCGGTTCCACACGCGCTGCCCCATTGCCACAGACGTGTGCCGCACGGTCGAGCCAGCCTTCGAGCTAAAGCAAGCGGATCATTGGGTCGCCTGCCACCTGACATAAGGCCTGGCCGCTGTGAATGGCGCGTTTTCTGACCAAGCCACTCCTCTATCGGTCCGCCGGCAAACCCAACTGAAGGATTGATTTGACACGTCTTGCGCGCTGTGCTATTATCGGTCTCTGAGTCATGCGGGAATTCTGTCGTTTGTCTGCCTGGTGTCAATCAGAGTTTGGTCGCTCTCTTCACTTATCATTTTTGTCGGGCTGACGCCAGATTCCCATAGCGATACCAAGCCGGGAGGCGGGGGATGGGTAGACTTTTGGATGTGAAGGGGCTGGAAACCCGCTTCTTCACGCAAGATGGGGTCGTCCATGCGGTCAATGGCATCAGCTATACCCTGGATGAGGGGGAGACCCTGGCCATCGTGGGTGAAAGCGGCTGCGGCAAGAGTGTCGGCGTGATGTCCCTGTTGCGGCTGATCCCACAGCCTCCGGGGAAGATCACGAGCGGGGAGGTCTGGTTCGACGGCAAGGATCTCCTCAAGGTGTCGGACGACGAAATCCGCCAGGTGCGCGGCAATCGGATCGCGATGGTGTTCCAGGACCCGATGACCTCCCTCAATCCGGTCTTGACCATCGGCTTCCAACTTTCCGAGACGCTCATGCTGCATATGGGCATGGATAAGGCCGCGGCTCGCAAGCGCGGCGTTGAGTTGCTGGAGATGGTCGGCATTTCTCAGGCGGCCAATCGCCTCGATGATTATCCCCATCAGTTCTCCGGCGGCATGCGCCAGCGCGTGATGATCGCCATGGGGCTGAGCTGCAATCCACAACTCCTGATCGCCGACGAGCCGACCACCGCGCTCGATGTAACGATCCAGGCTCAGATCACCGACCTGGTCAAGCGCCTGCGCGACGAGATCGGGATGGCGATCATTTGGATCACCCACGACCTGGGCGTCGTCGCGGGGCTGGCGCACCGTGTCATTGTCATGTACGCCGGCTTCGTGGTCGAAGAAGCGAACGTGAAGGAGCTGTACGGCAACCCGCGACATCCCTACACCGTTGGCCTCCTCGGTTCACTGCCGCGCCTCGACGAGACGCGCGCACACCGCCTGACCTCGATTGAGGGCCTGCCCCCCGATCTGATTGACCTGCCGAAGGGTTGCCCGTTCTACGCCCGGTGCCACTACCGGATCGAACGCTGCGCCAACGAAAATCCGCGTCTGGAACCCGTCGGGCCTGGACACCGGATCGCGTGCTGGGTGGACATGACCAAGTTCCGGCAGACCGGCAATCGTGCTGCGGCGGAGGTGGCGCAATGAGTGGCAATGCAACCCGCGAGAAATTGCTCGAAGTCAACGCGTTGAAGATGTGGTTCCCGATCTACCGGGGCATCTTGCAGCGCCACGTGGCGGACGTCAAAGCGGTGGACGGGATCAATTTTCACGTCTACCGCGGCGAGACCTTGGGACTGGTGGGCGAGTCGGGCTGCGGCAAATCTACCACCGGCCGCGCCATCTTGCAGCTCTATCGGCCGACCGCCGGCCAGGTGCTGTTCGAGAGTCAGGATCTGGTCAAGCTGAAGGACAACGACCTGCGGCCGATGCGCCGGCAGATGCAGATGATCTTCCAGGATCCGTATGCGTCGCTCAACCCGCGCATGACGGTCGGCAGCATCATCTCGGAGCCGCTTGAAGTCCACAATATCGGCAACAAGACGGAACGGCTGGAGCGCGTGCGCGAGCTGCTGCGCGTCGTCGGGCTAAACCCGTACTTCATCAACCGCTATCCGCACGAGTTTTCCGGCGGCCAG
>CAZYHE010000191.1:4412-7993 GCA_964647225.1 uncultured Anaerolineales bacterium | reverse complement strand
TGCGGCCGCCGCGCATGTTAATACAATCCAGGAGCACGGCGTCAATCTTGCTGAAAATGTTGTACGAAGAGAACGGATCCTGAAAGATGGCTTGGGTGTTTTTCCAATACTCCTGCTTCTTCTTTTGCGAACTGATATCGCGCTTCTGCCCCTGAAAGTAAATATCACCCTCGGTGGGGCTGATCAATCCCAGAAGCAGCTTCGCCAGGGTGGTCTTGCCGCTACCCGATTCGCCCACGATCGAGATGACTTCGCCCTCGTGGAACTCGAAATCCACATGATCCACGGCGACGGTTTTCTGGCGGCCAAGCCCAAATACCTTGGTCAGTCCTGTCCCGCTCAGGCATAGGCTATTTTTATTGTACATGCTGATAAGCCTCCCTCAGCGTTTTCTCCGCTAAAATACAGCGATAAGCGCGACCCGCGCCCGCATCGTAAAGCGCGACGGCAGTGGCTTTACATTCCGGCCGAACGTATTTACAGCGTTCGGCGAACCGGCAACCGTCCGGTGGTTTCTTCAGATTGGGCGGCACACCGGGAATGGCCGTCAATTTGACGTCCCGCAGGCCTTTTTCAGGCACGATGATCGAGCCCATGAGGCCTTTCGAATAGGGATGGAGTGGATCGAACACGGCTTGTTTGGCGGCGGCCTGCTCCACGATCTGCCCGGCGTACATGACCATGATATCGTCGGTGACGTTGTACAGGAGGGGCAGCTCGTGCGTGATGAAGATCATGGATTTGATGAAACCGGTATCCATCAACCCCTTGAGCATCTTGATGACCATCTTCTGCGAGGTGACATCCAACGCAGAAGATGGCTCATCGGCAATCAGCACCTTCGGGCGAAGGATCACCGACACCGCGATCACCGTGCGCTGTTTCATGCCGCCCGAGAGTTCGACAGGGTATTTTTGCAATACCTCGGCCGGCAACCCCAGGAGTTCAAAGCTGGCTCTGGCCAGGTCGTAGATGGATTTCTTGTTTTCGGTTGGATCATGCGCCTGAACCACATCTTCGATGAAGTGGATGATCTTCTGGGTGGGGTTGAGCGCGTTCATCGCGGACTGGGGGATATAGGCGATCTCCGTCCCCAAGATGGATTTGCGCACGTCATCCGGCTTCATACCGGAGATGGTTCGGCCGTCTATGATGATCTCACCGCTCGTGTAGTGCAGCGGCGGGAAGTAGTACCCCATCAGGCTGAGGGCCAGGGTGGACTTGCCGCAGCCGGATTCGCCGACGATGCCCAGCGACTTGCCTTCTTCGACCTTCAGAGATACATGGTCAACCGCGTAAACATCTTCCCCAAACCGGGTGATGTATTTGGTGGTGAGGTCTCGAACCTCTAGCACAACATTTGGCATATCGTTCACACTCCGTTACGTGCCAGGCACTTCGCAAGTGCCTGGCACGTGGCGCGCGTCTAGTCCCTCAACGCGGGGTTGAATATCTGATCGAGTCCTGTGTTCATCAGGTTCATCGAGAATGTAATCAACGCGATGGTGACGAGCACAGGCAAGTAGGCCCACCATTTGCCCAGGATCTGCGCCTGGTAGATCATCGCCCAGTTCATCATCAGCCCCAGGGTTGGCGCTTCGGTCGTTCTAGGCCCCAACCCGAGGATGGACAACCCGGCCTCCTGCAGGATACCCGAGGAAATCTGTAGAATCAGCGCCATGACGACGTAGGAAGCGATATAGGGCAGAATATCGGTGAGGATGATGTGAGCCACCGAGTGCCCGGATATTTTAGATAGATTGACGTGGTCGCGATTACGCAGGGAAATCACCTGCGAACGCACGGCCCTGGTTGTCCACACCCAGGAAGTCAACCCAATCACCACTGCGACGGTAAAGGCGCCACGTTTGTCCTGTCCGATGCTGAATGAAATCAGGATCAATAACACAAAAGTGGGAATGACGGTAAAGAGATTGGTGATGAACATGATGACGTCATCCACCAGACCGCCGATATAACCTGCCGCCAATCCCAGGGTCAAACCGATCAGGGTTGCGATGATCCCTGCCACAAAGCCAATCTGCAACGATATGCCGGCAGCCCGCACCAGCTCCGTCAGCACATCCCTGCCGAAGTTATCGGTCCCCAGCGGCAGCACCCGTACGTTCGCAACCTGGCTGATATTCACGTAGTCAGATTGCTTGACGGCGCCGATCTCCTCCAGGACGCCGGTGGTCGGGTTTTTTGCTGCAATGGTCGCTCCCTCGGTTGATAAAAGTCCTTCGATTGAGGTATTGATCCTTAAATAGTATCTTGTCCTGGCAAAGGTCATCCCTTCGATCTGCTTCTTGGGATCAAAATTGCTCTCCCATTGACCCAGGAGTTTTTTGGTATCCACGATGTCAACCTGAGCTTCAGGAATCCCGGCTGCCACAAGCCATTCCTTCATGGCCAGGCGGTCGTCGTGGCTCAGCTTGTTGGCAATGCGCTTGGCCGCGGCGTCATCCAGATTCAGCGCGTAGGTCGTGGGGGCATTGATGCTGTCGTACGCACTCACATAAATCCCGGGTGGGAAGAAAGTGCCCTGACCGATGATCTGCAATGGCGGGTTCGTGATGATCAGCGGATAGATGATCACGATCAGCAGAATCGTCACAAAGATGGTAAAACCAACCACGAACTTCCCGGAGTGGAAAACCTGGCGGAGCGTATGTTGCATGACAGCATCTCTCCTTAAAGTCAGCCTGGGGCGCCAATTAGCTCGGGCCGGTCTCCGACCGTGCCCGGCTCGGTCAGAGACCGGCCTCAGCGGATGTTCGGATAGGCCCTCAGTCGGCCTGGGTTGTCTTGATGCGCGGGTCAATCAAGCCATACAAGATTTCGATGATGAAGTTCGCGCTCAATACCATCACGGTGACAATCAAAGTCGTTGCTGAGATGAGCGGATAATCCTGTCCCTTGACGGCGGTCAAGAGCGTAGTGCCAAGTCCCGGATAGCTGAAGATGATCTCCGCCACCAGCGCGCCGCCGACCATCGTGCCGACCGATAACGCCAGGCCGGTCACCTGCGGCAGCATGGCATTCCGAAACACATAACCGACGATCTTGCGGTCTTTGATGCCCATGAAACGGCTGTACTTGACATAGTCCGCATTTAGCTCGTAGATGGACATGGAGCGCATGCCAATGGCCTGACCGCCGATCGCGATCGCGACGATTGACCAGAAGGGCAACTGATAGTGGACGATCACCGACCAGATGAATTTCCAGCTCGCGCTGGGAATCAAGTCAAACCCATATCCGCCCGAGGTGGGGAACCACTTTAAGTGAACGCCAAAAACAACCATGAAGATAATCGCCATGCCAAAGGGCGGGAAGTTGCTGACAAAGATACTGACAGGCATGAGGACTTTATCAAAGCCGCCCTTGAGATAGGCAGCCAGCGCGCCGAGGGTGTTCCCGATCAGCCAGCCGACGATGATCGCCGGGAACTGCAGCGCCAACGTCCACCCGATGGAAGCCGAGAGCACGTCTGCAACCGTTCGGGGATATTGGCTGAACGAGAAGCCGAAATTTCCCTGCAGCACATTTCTTACATAGAGGAAAAACTGTTCGAGCAT
>CAZYHE010000191.1:0-4402 GCA_964647225.1 uncultured Anaerolineales bacterium | reverse complement strand
TGGACTCCGGTCGAATTGCTCATGCCTTGGGCCTGCCGGGCCACGATGGCCGCCACAGGATTTCCCGGCATCAGGCGCGGCAGGATGAAATTCAACAGGAAGGCGAAAACGAAGGTAATGGCGAACCAACCCAACTTGTTGAGGAAATACTTTCGGTAGCCTTTCAATCCAACACCTCCCTTTGATGGATCTCTTGCCCACGTGCCAGGCACTTCGCAAGTGCCTGGCACGTGATGGTAGTTGTATGCCAATCCGCCATGCCCCAGGGTTCGTGGACATGGCGGATTGCACTGGATGCCGGTTTACTTCTTGACCAGCTTCAAGTTGTAGAGGCCCGCGATGCCCCAGCCGTCGGTCAGGTCGAGCGGCGGGACGGGCGGCTTGGTGCCATCACCGTCGTGCGGGAAGCCGGTCCACACACTCTCGTTCACAGCGTGGAACGATTGCGGGCGGTACATCAGCGTGAAGGAGGGCACATCGGTCAGATAGAGCTTGACCAATTCAGTGTAGGCCGCCTTCAGCTTGGCAGGGTCAGTTTCAGTCGGGATCGCCTTGATCAGTTTGTCGGCGTCAGCATTCTTGTATTGGCCCCAGTTGCCGTTCCAGTTGCTCGCCATGCCGACGAACTCGGAGCTCAGCAGCTTGCGGACGCGTCCCCACGGCTGCGTCGGGCCGGCGCCGTCGCTCCACATCATGAAGATGTCATACTTCTCGGGCAGCGGCGAATCCGACTTGGTGACGATGGTCTGGTAGACGGACCATTCCGGGTAGTTGGTCGTGATGTCAATCCCGATCTTCTTGCCGGCGGCCGCAACCACTTCGATCGCCGCCTGCCAGTCGGACCAGCCGTTGGGGCAGGTTGCCACATAGGCGAGCTTCTTGCCGTTGTATTCGCGCCAGCCGTCGCCGTTGGTGTCCTTGATCCCGGCCGCGTCGAGCAGCTTCTTGGCGCCTTCGATGTCGTTGCCAGCCCACTGCAGGTCCTTGACAGCCGCCTTGTCGTACATTGCTTGTTCACCGGCGGTCGGGTTCATGAGCGAGCGCGGGACCTGATCGAAGGTCGCCGACTGGTTGGTCATCGCGTTGGCGATGATGGTCGGGTAATCCACCGCGATGGCGATGGCCTTGCGGACCGCAACCTGATCCAACCCAGGGGACTTCAAGTTGAAGAAGGCGGTCGGGAGGCTGGCACCGATGCCATAGGGCGGCTTGGGCAGGTAGGTGGAGACGGGCAGCCCGTAGCTCTCCCACAGAACCTGCACGTTGGAGTTGAACTGCTGGCTCACATCCACTTCACCCTGGGCCAAGGCCACAGAACCGGCAGCGTTATCCTTGAAGATCGTGTGCGCCAGGTACTTCGGCGCCGGCAGCTTGCCCCACATGCTGGCATCCTTGCCCCAGTACTTGTCATCCCGAATGTAGACAACCTTCGTATCATCGGCGAAGAACTTGTGATAGGGGCCGGAGTACACGACGTCTTCGGCCTTGTCAGCCATCAGCTTGGTGGCATCGTTGCCGGCGCGGGCTTCCAGTTTCTGGATCCAGGCTTTCTGGACGACGTAGTTGGTGCTCAGGTAAGCCTGCACCTGCAGCGGATTGACCGCTTTGCCGTCCGCACCCAGTTTGGCCTTGACCACAACCGTCTGGGGATCCTTGGCGGTGATGGTATCAACGAAATCCTGATTGGAAGTGGCGAGCGGGGTCTTGTACTTGACCGCGGTTGCCCAGGTGTAGGCGGCATCCTCAGCGGTCACCGCCGTGCCATCGCTCCACTTTGCGGCGGCCTTGAGCTTGAAGGTGATCGCGGTCATGCCGGCGTCCCACGCGAACGGGCCGTCAGCCAGCAGCGGATACACCTTGCCGTCGAGCATGTTGTACAGGTACGGGGTTTCGAACATGACGACGCGGGCGCTGTCCTGCTGCCCGATCGCTAAGGCGTTGTTGTTGTTGTTGGAGAACGGATTCCAACCCACAAGCGGCCCCCACTGTTGACCATTGAAGTAGAGGGTTTCATTGCGGGGCAACGTATTGGCATCAACAGGCTTGGCCGGCGGCGGCGTCGCAGTCACGACGACCTGCTTCTCGACCTGCTTCTCGACCGACTTCTCCACGACCACGGTCTGCTGAACGACCTTCTCGACCGGCTTCTCGACGATCTTCTCGATAACCTGCGGCGTCGGTGTCGCGCAGGAAGTCAGAAGCATGCTGGCGACGATCACCAGGCTCAACACAACGAACAGACGGGATTTCATGCTACCTCCTTGTGTGAATGGGGCTTAACTGAAATGTGCCTACAAATACGAGATGATCCGCGCTCCCCACCTCCTTTCTTTTCGTGCCGGTTCTCACCCCTCGAGACCGGTTGACGCACGCATGACCAATTCGGTCGGCAGGATGATCCGCCGCGGCGGCATATCCGGATTCTCGATCAGGTCGAACAACGTCTCGGCGGCCACGACACCGGCGCGCTGGATCGGTTGGCGCACCGTGGTCAACGGCGGGTCGGTGCGGGCGGCGAACGGCATGTCATCAAAGCCGGTGAGCGCGATGTCGGTTGGCACGCGCAGGCCCGCTTCGCGCAGCGCGCGCAGCGCGCCCAGCGCCATCGCATCGCTCGCCACGAATACGGCGCCCGGCAGGCCACCCGATCCGGGCTGCCGGGCGCGAGACAGCAATTGCTGCATGGCGACGTAGCCGCCGTCTTCCAGGAAGTCACCCTCGACGATCAGCGCGGGGTCGGGGATCAGCCCGCGGGCACGCAGCGCATCTTGATACCCCAGCCGCCGATCGTGTCCGGCGATCATGTTGGGCGGCCCGGCAATCGTGGCGATGCGCCGATACCCCAGCCGCAGCAGGTAGCCGACCAGCTCTTTGGCGGAATTGTAGTTGTCCACATCCACATAGCTGACGCGTTCGTCCGTGGGATGGCGACCGACCTGGACAAACGGGCTGTGATCTTCGAGCAAGGCCTGCACCACCGGATCATCCATGAGCGCCGAAGCCACGATGACGCCATCCACCATGCCGCTGCGGGTAATCTTGCTGATGATCTGGCGTTCCTGTTCGATGTCTGCCAGCCACAACATGACGGAGTAATCGTGGGTATTGCAGGCCGAGGTGATCCCTTGAATCAGCAGGGGAAAGTAGGGGTCGGTGAAGAGAGATGATACGGCCACCGGAATCACCAGCCCGATGTTACGCGTGCGCCCCGCCGCCAAATTGCGCGCCGCCGCGTTGGGGTGGAAGTTCCGGCGTTGGGTCACAGCCAGCACGCGTTCACGCGCCCGCGCGCTCACGTGCGGCCCGTTGTTGAGCACCCGTGAGACGGTTGAGCGTGACACGCCCGCTTCCTTTGCGATTTCCTCTAACGTCAGCGCCATGACCGGGGCCTCGTCCATGAAAGCATTCCCAAGAATCGTCCCAATTGGTGCTTGCTGTGCAAAAGCCGCGTCATCTCTGGGAGCGCTCCCAGTATACGACAATCTTGCACGGTTGTCAAGTGCGAAGTTGCGCCGCGCGCAAAACTTTAAGGTTCGGTTGGACGGCCAGGTTCCCCGTATCGGCTGTACGATGTGCTGACCGCTTTTCGGCCAAATCCTGGCCCAAGCCGGCTTCACGTTCGCCCGGTTTGCGGTTATACTGGACAGTAACCTGGCTCCGTTACCAAGGAGGAAATATCATGGCAAAGAAGCAACTCGGCCCGACGACCAACCTCTTCCCCATGCCTGCCGTGCTCGTGGCGGTGAAGACCGGCGAGCACACCGCCAATATCCTCACTGTCGCCTGGTGCGGCATCGTGGGCGGCAACCCACCGCTGATGGCGCTCGAGATCGGCCAAAGCCATTTCTCGACGCCCTTCATCGAGGCCGAAGGGTGCTTCACCGTGAACGTGCCGAACAGCAGCCAGGTCGCGGGCGTGGACTACTGCGGCATGGTAAGCGGGACGACCGACCCCCACAAGCCCGCGACTTGCGGCTGGACCATGACGCCCGCCAGCCAGATCAGCGCGCCATTGATTGCGGAATGCCCGCTCAACCTGGAGTGCCGCATCGTGAAGAAGGTGGACACCGGCACGGGGCTGTTCTACCTGGCGGAAATCCTGGAGACGCACGTGGACGAAGCGGCGTTGGCCGGTCCCAAGAAAATCAACGCGGCCGCGCTCGACCCGCTCATCTTCACCCCGGACGGCTTCTACCACAAGCTCGGCGAGCGCGTGGCGAAGGCGTGGGACGCCGGCAAGGCGCTCAGGAGATGAAAGGCCGGCAAGCGATCAAGCGACCGCAGTGAGAGATATCTGACATTATTCAAAGGAGTGCTATCCGTATGAAAATACTCGTCACCGGCGCTGCCGGCAATTCCAACCAGGTATTAATCCCGATGCTGCTCAAGGCCGGGCACACGG
>CAZYHE010000190.1:3153-8017 GCA_964647225.1 uncultured Anaerolineales bacterium | reverse complement strand
ACCCGTTCGTGGCGCAACGAGGGTGGAATTTACCACAGGTTGTCCGAGCGGTCAAATTCGAGCCTATGCGCTCTTCAGCGTGCGTCACATGGCGCGCCGGCCCTCCAGCGCACGCGATAGAGTCACTTCGTCCGTGTACTCCAAATCGCCGCCCACCGGCAGGCCGCGCGCCAGGCGCGTGACATCGGCTTCGGTCAGGGCAAGCTGCTGATGGATATAGGCGGCGGTGTTCTCCCCCTCCAGGCTGGGGTTGGTGGCCAGGATTACCTCGCGCGGCCGGGCGGTGCGCACGCGTTCGACCAGCTCGGCGATGCGCAGCTTCTCCGGGTAGACGCCGTCAATCGGGGAGAGCGCGCCGTGGAGGACGTGATACACCCCGCGAAATGCGCCGGTGCGCTCGACCGCCAGCACGTCGAGCGGCTCTTCCACGACGCAGATGGTGCGCTGATCCCGGCTGGCGTCGGTGCAAATGGGACAGGGGCTGGCCTCGGCGATGTTGAAGCAGCGCGCGCATTCGACCGTGCCCGCGTGCAATGCGCGCAGCGCGTCAGACAGGGCCAACGCCAACCCGTCGCTCTCGCGCAGCAGGTAGAAGGTGAGGCGTGAGGCGGTCTTAGGCCCTATCCCCGGCAGGCTCGAGAACGCGGCGATCAGATCGGCGACAGGCTTAGCCAGGTTTTGCGGCATAGAGGCGCTCCTGAAGGCAGAAAGCGGAAGGCGGAAGACCGAGGGTCAACTCGTCATTGCGCATTCTGACTTCTGCATTTTGCATTTCACGTCAGCCCGGGGATCTTCAACCCGCCGGTGAGCGCGCCCATCTTGTCGGCGGCCAGGCCCTGCGAGCGTTCAACCGCCTCGTTGATCGCCGCAACGATCATATCCTGGAGCATCTCGACATCCTCGGGGTCCACCGCTTCGGGCGCGATCGTGATGGACACGAGTTTCTGGTGTCCGGTCATCACGGCTTTGATCATGCCACCGCCCACAGTTACCTCGACCGTCTCATCCCCCAGCTTTTCCTGGGTTTTCGCCATCTCGTCCTGGAGTTTCTGCAATTGCGCCATCATGTTACCGCCGCCACCCCCGCCGCCGCCACTTGGCCGGGGTTGGCCGTACATGGGTCGCGCTTTGATTTTGGTCATACTTACCTCCCTGAAATCTGCTCTAGCCGCCAGCGCCCCGTTTGCTCGGAGAAAACGGGGCGCTCTGTTGCGTTAGCTCAATTTCTTCACAATTGCGCCTAAGTTGCGGGCGTCACTCAAGAAAATTTCGTCCTCATTCACCGGTTTGGCCGCGGCCTGCGCCGCCGGCCCGACCGCCGCGGCGACGACTTCGCCCACGAGGGCGCACCGCACCTGCACTTTGCTCTTAAGCAACTCCTCCCACACGGCCTCCACCTGTGCGCGATTCTCGGTCTGGTTGACCAGGTCGCGCGAAAAGGTGTGGGAAAACCGCAAGAGGATGGCATCGTTGACGGTGTCAATCTCCTTCACGGAGCGCAGGGCCGCCTGCACCTTCATGCCGCAACGCTTCCCGGCCGCCACCAAGAACCGATCCCAATGCGCCTGGACCGCCTGGCGCAGATCCGCATCGCCCGGCGCAGTCGCCGGCTGGGATGATGCCTCGGCCACCCGCTCGCTGCGCGCCGGGACGCCGGGAAGTCCGGGCGCCCCGGCAGGCGGCGTGATCGGAGTCGAAGCCGGTCGGGGTGAACTGCTGGGGGCAACCGCCGGCGCGGGGTGAACCGCTGACTCGGCGGGGGCCAGCGGGGCGGTCGAGCCGGCCGCCGCGGGGGCCTGGCCGGCGGCTGATCGCAGGAAGGCCAGCTCGATCGGCAATTGCGGCACGCCGGGCACCTGATCTCGCAACGCGGCGCGCGCCTCGGTGAACTCCTTCACGGTGAAGATCAACGCGGCGGGCGACCAACCGGCGGCTTGCCGGGTGACCGTTTGGACGACATCCTGCGGCAAGTCGAGCAGTTCCGGCGTCCGGGCCATCCGGGCGAAGAGCACCGCCCGCAGATAGGCCACGATTTGATCCACAAGCTGCCCCAGTTCCACCCCCTCCGCGACCAGGCGATTGAGCAACGTCAGGCCGGCGGCCGCGTCGTTGAGCGCGATGTAATCCACGAGCTTGCCGATGGTCTGGGCGTTGACCAGCCCCAGCACCCCCTCCACGCGTTGCAGGGTCAGGGTATCGTCGCCGTAGGAAAGCAACTGATCGAGCAGGCTGACGGCATCGCGCATGCTGCCGGTGGCGCGCCGCGCGATGGCGACCAGCGCCTCCGACTCCGCGCGGCCGCCTTCGCGCGTGAGGATGTCACTCAAATGCGCCACGATCTCGGCGGTGGGGATGCGGCGGAAATCAAACCGCTGACACCGAGAGCGCACGGTTTCGGGCACCCGGTCCGGCTCGGTGGTGGCGAGGATGAAGATCGCGTGGGGCGGCGGCTCCTCCAACGTCTTCAGCAGGGCGTTGAAGGCCTCTTTGGTCAACATGTGAACTTCGTCAATGATGTAGACTTTGTAGCGCGCTTCGTTGGGCCGAAAACCGATCTTCTCCCGCAGGTCGCGAATCTCATCAATCCCGCGGTTGGATGCGGCATCAATCTCGATCAGATCAAGCTGGCGGCCCTCGGTGATCGCAGTGCAAATCCGACAGGTGTTGCAGGGCCGGGCCGCCGGGTCATCGGCCAGACAATTGATCGCCTTCGCCAAGATGCGCGCGGTGCTCGTCTTTCCTGTGCCACGCGGGCCGGTAAACAAGTACGCGTGCGACATCCGGCCATCGCGCAGCGCGTTGCGCAGGGTCAATGCGACATGCTCCTGGCCCACGACCTGCTCGAAATCTTGAGAGCGCCACTTGCGATAGAGTGCCTGGGCAGCCATAAACGCTCCGAATCAGCGAATGAATGAATCACGAATCACATCCCTAGTTTACCACATTCAACTTCCAACCTCCAACTTCCAACTTTCAAAGAGGTGTGCTATAATCCCCGGCGTGACTTCTGAAGGCAAGGTTCTCACTGGTTTATTAGAGCGGCGAGCGCTCGAGGCGGCATTTGATGCGCTTGCCGCCGCGACCACCCCAGCCGAGATGTCCAAATGCGCGCAGACCGTCGCCGATCACGGCAGCGCGGTGTTGCCGGTCTTGCTGGCGCGGCTGAACACCGAAGACCCGAAGGTGCGCGGCGGGCTGGGGCTGGTGGTCCAACGCCTGGATCGTGAGTTGGTGACGACGGCGCTCAAGGCGGCGATCCGGGCGCGCGAGCGCAGCGATCAGGCACGCGTCACCGCGCTGACGCTCCTGGAACGTTTTCTCGATGAACCGGCCGATGAAGGGCTGTTGGGGACGATCCAAAATCCCACGGGGATCGCGCGCCAATCGCTGCGCGAATTGAGCGCGGCCATGTCGCAAAGCCCGGCGGCGATCGTCGAGTATCTGACCCAACTCACCCAGCAACCGCCCGATGCGCCGGGACTGCTCATGCAGGCGCTGCCCGGCTTGCTGCCCGACCCGCACCTGATCACGCTGCTGCGCATGTTTGCCCAGGGGGAAGATGTCCGACTGGCGCAGCAGGCCATCGAATTGCTGGGTCGGACCCGGTTGCCTGAGGCCCTGTTGGCGCTGACCAGCCTGGCAGTGACTTTGCCGCCGGACCGCGCCCCGGCTGCCGAACGTGGGGCGCGCAAGTTGCGTTTCAGCGGCGTGCAGGCGACCCCCGAGACGGCGCCGGCGGCCTGGCAGACGTTGCTCTCGCCGGTGGATGGGACGGGCGCCCAGGCGATTTGGTTTATCTGCCGGCCGACCGAAACGGAGCACGCGACGGCGATCTCGGTCTTCACGCAGGATCCCGCCGGCATCGTGGCGGCCGCGCAGACGGGCGACCTTTCGGAGGCGGACGCTCCGCCGGCCGTGCCGGAAGGGGAAATCCTATCGGTTCCGCAACCCGGAGACCGCAGGCCGTTGATGTTGCTGGGCGCGTCCTTCGACGTGGGACGCCAGATCGTCTACCGGGCGCAGCAACAAAATTGGGCCGCCGGCCACACTTTGCCGCTGTCGTATCGTTTCCTGAACACGCTGCTCTGGCAATACGGGCCGGTGGCGGCTGAGGCCGATGTCCAGGAGGATGTCGAGGCGGATCTCCTGGCCCGGCATGGCGACCTGACGGCGACGCTGCTCGATCATCCGGCCTTCGCCGGCTGGTTCTGGCACGCGACCGCGCTCTACGACGCAGCCGAGAAACTGGGGCCGCGCCATACGCGGACAGCCCGCGCCGAGACGGTGGCCGATTTGGCGCGGCGCTACTTTGGCCCGGCCGATGCGGCCAGCTACCGGCGGCGGTTGCTGGTCATGGCCCAATGGTTGCAGCTTGCCCGGCAGCCCGCGGTCGCCGAATTGGCCCAGGCCGCGGCCGCACAGCTTGCGGCCAACCCGCCGACCGAGACGCTTCTGGTGCGGCGGCTGATCGGCATCGGCCTGGATATCGCCGCACTCAACCTGCGCAGCGGGTTTGACCAACGCCGCGCCGTGTGAAGCGCGCCAGGGTGCTTCGCGTCACATTGCGTAACTTCTGTAGAATCAGTATGGCCCGCGACGCCGCCTTTGCCCATGGACACGGGCGCGCCGTACATCATATCGCAAGAGGAGTTGAACCATGCCAACGATTGGCCCGACGGAACTGATCATCGTCCTGGTGATCGTCCTGATCATCTTCGGCGTCGGTCGCCTGCCCGAAATCGGCGGCGCGATCGGCAAGAGCATCCGTGAATTTCGCGATGCCTCCAAGGACCCCGGCGGCGATAAGTCGAAAGAAGCCAAAGACGCGGCCGAGCAGGGTGAGCAGAAGGCCTGATTCGCAACG
>CAZYHE010000190.1:1060-3053 GCA_964647225.1 uncultured Anaerolineales bacterium | reverse complement strand
CAACCGTCCACGCGTCGTGCAAGCGAGGGCGCCATGTCAACGCCCGACCCTGGCATCCATTGCACACCCGCAAATCGTATCACCACCTGGCAGCAGAATCGGCGCGTCCAGGAGCTTGGCGTGTTCCACGCCATCTCCACCGCCATGAACCAGGCGCTGACTGAGCAGGATGCACTCGGTCAGGCTTTGGCGCGCGCCCTGGAAGTGCTTCAGTTGGACGCCGGCCGGATCTATCTGCTTGATCCACAGACCGGGCAATCAAAGCTGATCGCGGCCCAGGGCAAACCGCAGTTGCTTGACCCCGATGAGACGACGGTCACGCCCGGTGAATGCCTCTGCGGCATAGCAATCCAGGAAGGCGCGGCGCTCCAGTCGGTGCGCCCCGACCAGGATGTGCGCATCGTGCGCGAGAGTTGCCGCCAGGTGGCCGGGCACGCGTGCGTAGCCGTCCCGTTGTTGGCGAAAGAGCGCCCATTAGGGGTCATGCACGTCATGGCGCGTTCGGCCGCGCCCTTCAACGCCGGGGAGATCGCCCTGCTGCGTTCGCTGGCCGCGCAGATGGGCATGACCGTCGAAAATATGCGCCTGCGAGAAGCGGCCCAGCGCGCCGAAGGACTGGAAACGCTGATCCAGGAGATGCATCACCGGATCAAAAATAACTTGCAGACGGTGGCCGACCTGCTCAGCCTGGAACTTTCGGCCAGCGCCAGTCCAGACGCCCGCCACAGTCTGCGCGATTCAATCAGCCGGATCAAAAGCATCGCGGCCGTCCACCAGCTCCTCTCGCTGGAGCATCTGCGGCTCACCGATATCACGGAGTTGGCGCGCCAGGTGTGCGACATCTCGCTCCGCCAACTCACCCGGCCCGACCGGCCCATCGCGGCCGAAATCCACGGCCCGCCGATCTACCTGCCGTCCAAACAAGCCACCGCGCTGGCCCTTGCGATGAACGAATTGGTCGCCAACGCGCTGGAACATGCCTTCGAGGATGACCGGCCGGGGCAACTCGGCATCCGTCTGGAGCAAGATGGGCCACGCATCACTGTCACCGTGACAGACGATGGCCGCGGCCTGCCGGCGGATTTCGACCTGGAGCGCAATGATGGCCTGGGCCTGCAAATCGCTCGCACCCTGGTGGAAAAGGATCTGGCCGGAACACTGCAACTCGAGCGCCGCCCCACCGGGGGCAGCCAGGCGACCCTGACTTTCTACAGATGACCGAACCATTACGGATCCTGATCGGCGATGACGAGAGCATCCGCCTGATGAGCCTGCGCAAGCAGCTCCAGACGCTGGGCTACCAGGTGGTGGCGGAAGCGTCGAATGGCGCGGAGGCGGTGGCCCTCGCGGCTGCCACGCGGCCCGATCTGGCGATCCTGGACATCAAAATGCCGGGGGAGGATGGGATCGAGGCGGCGCAGGAGATCACCCGCGGCCGGCCGATCCCGATCATCCTGCTGACCGCCTACAACGAAACTGAGCTGGTCGAACGGGCCGCGCAGGCGAATATTTCCGCCTATTTAATGAAGCCGGTCGCCGAGGAAGACCTGCTCCCGGCGATCACCCTGGCGTTGATCCGCTTCCGGCAATTCGAAGCGCTGCGGCGTGAAGTGAGCGACCTGCGTGAGGCATTGGAGGCGCGCAAAGTGATCGAGCGGGCCAAGGGCATCCTGATGCGCCGGCTCAACCTGTCGGAGGAAGAGGCATTTCGCCGGTTGCAGCGCCAGAGCCAGGACGGCAACCGCCGGCTGGCGCAGGTCGCCGAGGCGATTATTATGGCGGATCAGATGTTGTAGATTGGTGTAGGAGTCAAGCACTATGGAAAACCTTGTTCCCCACTTCATCGAATTGATCCGCCGGGCGGCCACCGACCTACCGGCGGACATCGAGGCGGCGCTGCGGCGAGCCTATGCGGAGGAAAACGCCGGCTCGGCTGCGCAGAACGCGCTGGGCGTCATCCTCGAAAATGTACGCATGTCGCGGGCGGCCTCCA
>CAZYHE010000190.1:0-1050 GCA_964647225.1 uncultured Anaerolineales bacterium | reverse complement strand
AGGTCGCCGAGGCGATTATTATGGCGGATCAGATGTTGTAAGCAAGGATTGACTTCCAACGGGGCCGACGGTATGATACGAACAAATCGAGTGAAGGTATGGATCTGTAGATGAGAAGTGAGGTGGAGAAATGAGCGCGACTCTGACCATCCCAATCCAGGGCAACCTGTGGAACCTCCTCAAAAACCTGGGCGAACCGGCCGCCCTTGTGCCGGCCGCGTTGCGCCAGTATATGGTGGATCGCTATCTGCAACGCATCGAGGCGGCCGAGGCCAAAATCGCCATATATGCCAGACGATATGGGGTAGACTATGAGGCGTTCAATCAACGTGTAACGATGGATCAAGCATACCTCGATGCCCTGAATCGAGCGCACCCACTATGGGAAGCCGACGCGATTGAATGGGCGCATCGCACAGAGGAGTTGGCAGCATGGCACGAGCGGTTGAACACAGCTTTGCAGGTATCATTGCCCTCGCCCGTGTCCGACTGACGCAAACAGACGTCAGCGAAGAAATTGACTCCGATCTGGCGACACTCACGGTCGAAGGTCGCTGCGGTCGTTACCGAGTTATCATCAAAGAAACGGTCAGCCCCGTCCACCGGCGGTACGCCTTCTATTTGCTCTTGGGCGATCGCGTCATGTTGGGCCTCGATAACCACGCAGATCGTCCAGCCTTGCGTCTGAAGTATGGCGATGCGTTCGCGGCCCATATCCACGACCTCATCCCGCACCGTCACGGGCCAGACAAAGTCATGTTGGGGCTGACGGATGAGTGGACGGCACAGCGATTCCTGAACGAATTGGACAATCTGATCACAGAATGCGACCAGGAAGCTCTTGGAGGGCCTACAGATCGCTGATTTGCTGGAGTCAAGCACCATGGAAAACCTCGTACCCCACTTCATCGAGTTGGTTCGCCGGGCGGCCACCGACCTGCCGGCGGACATCGAGGCGGCGCTGCGGCGGGCCTATGAGGAGGAAAACGCCGGCTCGGCTGCGCAAAACGCGCTGGGCGTCATCCTCGAAAATGTACGCATGTCGCGGGC
>CAZYHE010000189.1:0-8030 GCA_964647225.1 uncultured Anaerolineales bacterium | reverse complement strand
TCAGCCCGGCGCCGCTCGATCTGGCGCAGTTCTGCCGGGGCATGATGGAGGAGTTGCAACTGGGCGCGGGGGCCGGGCACACGCTCGAGTTCACGTATGAAGGGGACGGCGGCCCGGTGCGCATGGACGAGAAGCTGCTGCGGCAAATCCTGGGCAACCTGCTGTCGAATGCGATCAAGTACTCGCCGGCCGGCGGACGGTTTAAACCGTCGGTGCGGCTGGCGGTGCGCTGCGCGGGCGGGCAGGCGACGTTCGAGGTGACGGATCAGGGGATCGGCATCCCGGCCGACGCGCAAGCACGCCTGTTCGAGACGTTTCACCGGGCGCAGAACGTGGGCGCGATTCCGGGGACGGGGCTGGGGCTGGCGATCGTCAAGAAGTCGGTGGAATTGCACCAGGGGACGATCACGTGCGCCAGCGCGGTGGGGCAGGGCACCACGTTCACGGTGACGTTGCCGACGGATCAGGGTGAGACGGACTGAATGTAGCGCAAGATGGCATCTTGCGGTACACTTGCCGTAACTTCGCGCCGCGCACGAGCGTATGGTACAATGGGCACAAGCCAGCTCCGATGATCTGGGCGAGACGTGCATCCCAATCCGCTACGGGCGCTCATGACCCGACAGACGTAGCGTAGCCCCTTGTGGGCGTCTTGGCCGGCATAGAAGTGATGCCCACGGGCACAAGGCCCTACACTACGGCGATATGTCGGGTAATGAGCTACGGGCGCGGCAAGCACCCAGGAGACATGCCATGACCAGTAAACGGAAGGACGAGATACCACCCCCCGCTGACTCCGCGCCAGCGGCTGCCGCGAGCGCGGCGCCGCCCGATGCCGGCGACTCCCCGGCGCTGGGCTTCCCCATCGTGGGCATCGGCGCTTCCGCGGGCGGTGTGGCCGCGTTCGAGGCGTTCTTCTCTGGGATGCCGGCCGGCGCCGACCCAGGCATGGCCTTCGTGTTGGTCCAGCACCTCTCGCCCGACCACAAGAGCATCCTCAGCGAGCTGATCCGGCGCTACACCCGGATGCAGGTCTTCGAGGTCGAAGACGGGATGCCGGTGCACCCCAATTGCGCCTACATCATCCCGCCGGGCCGCGATATGGCCTTCCTGGGCGGCACGCTCCAGTTGTTGGAGCCGACCGCCCCGCGCGGCCAGCGCATGCCGATTGACTTCTTCTTTCGCTCGCTGGCGCAGGATCAGCACGAGCGGGCCATCGGCATCGTGCTTTCGGGCACCGGCAGCGATGGCACGCTGGGGGTGCGGGCGATTAAGGGCGAGGGGGGCATGGTCACGGCGCAGACCCCCGAATCCACCGAATACGACGGCATGCCGCGCAGCGCCATCGCCACCGGCCTGGTGGATTACGTGCTGCGGCCGGCCGAAATGCCCGCCCAACTTCTGGCCTATGTGACGCATGCGTTCGGCCGGCCGCCCCGGCCCGCCCCGGTCCCGCTATCCAAAGCCGAGAGCGCGCTGAAGAAAATCTTCATCGTGCTGCGCGCCCAGACCGGCCATGACTTCTCCCAATATAAGCTCAGCACCGTCCAGCGCCGCATCGAGCGCCGCATGGCGGTTCAACAGATCGACACGATAGACAACTATGTCCACTATCTGCAACATACCCCGGCCGAGGCGGAAGCCCTCTTTCGCGACCTGCTGATCGGCGTGACCAGTTTCTTCCGCGACCCGGACTCGTTCCATGCACTGGACGCACTGGTCGTGGTCCAGATTTGCGCCAGCAAGCCCACCGACGGGGTGATCCGCGTCTGGGCGCCGGGCTGCGCCACGGGCGAGGAGGCCTACTCCCTGGCGATTCTGCTGGCCGAGCGGCAGCAGGCGCTGAAGCGCAGCTTCAAAGTGCTGATCTTTGCCACCGACATTGACAGCCAGGCGATCGCACTCGCCCGCGCCGGCAGCTATCCAGCCAGCATCGCCGCCGATGTGTCGCCCGAACGGTTGGCGCGCTTCTTCGCCGTGGAGTCCGACGGCGCCTACCGCGTGCGCAAGAACATCCGCGATATGCTGGTGTTCTCCGAGCAGGATGTGATCAAGGACCCGCCCTTCTCCCGGCTGGATCTGATCAGTTGCCGCAACCTGTTGATCTACATGGGCGGCGAATTGCAGCGGAAGCTCATTCCCCTCTTCCACTATGCCCTCAACCCCGGCGGCTATCTGTTCCTGGGCGCCTCGGAAACCATCGGCGAGCACGGCGATCTGTTTGCGACGTTGGAACGGAAGTGGAAGGTGTACCAGCGCAAGCCGGATGCGCAGGGGATGCCGCGCCTGGCCCTTAGCGCGGCCTTGATGCCGCCGGCGGCCGAGGCGCGGGCACGGCCACCGGCAGGCGGGCGGGCGGCCGCCGGGAAGCTGTCGCTGCGCGAGTTGACCGAGCAGGCGGTGTTGCAGCAGGTGGCGCCGGTGGCCGCGCTGGTCAACGGCAATGGCGACATCTATTACCTGCACGGCCGCACCGGGCTATACCTGGAACCCACGCCGGGCGACGTCGGCGTCAACAACATCCTCAAGATGGCGCGCGAGGGTTTGCGCCGTGACCTGGCCACCGCGCTGCACAAGGCCAGCGCCGGTCAGGCGGTGGTGCGCAGCCTGGGCCTGCGGGTCAAGACCAACGGCGACTATGTCGCGGTGGATCTGACGGTCTTGCCGGTGGCGGACGGCCCCGTCGCGGGGGGCGATGCGCTGCTGTACCTGGTCATTCTGCAGCAGCGGCCTGACGATCTCCGGTCGGCCCAGCCGCCCGCCCTGGCGGCGACCGATGCAGCCGGCGGCGCCGAAACAGCCGACGGCGTCGAAACACCCGACCGCGCCGATGCGGCCGTTGGCGCCGCCGCGACCGCCCGTCTCCGGGTTGCCGCGCTGCAGCAGGAGCTACAGGCCAAAGACGAGTACATCCAAACCACCGTCGAGGAACTGGAAACCACCAACGAGGAGATCAAATCCGCCAACGAGGAGATGCAGTCGGTCAATGAGGAGTTGCAGTCCACCAATGAAGAGTTGGAAACCTCCAAAGAGGAGCTGCAATCGGTCAACGAAGAGCTGGCCACGGTCAACGCCGAGTTGCAAGCCAAAGTGGCTGACCTGTCGCGGGCCAACAATGACATGAACAACCTGCTGGCCGGCACCGGCATCGCCACCGTCTTTGTGGATCACAGCCTGCGCATCATGCGCTTCACCCCGGCGGCCACCCGGATCATCAACCTGATCCAGAACGATATCGGCCGGCCGGTCGGCCATATTGTCTCCAATCTGGTCGGCTATGATCGTCTGCTGATGGATGTGAAAGGCGTTCTGGACACCCTGATCCCAAGGGAATTGGAGGTACAGACGAAAACCGGCGCCTGGTATACCATGCGCATCCAGCCCTACCGCACACTGGACAACATGATCGAGGGCGCGGTGCTCACCTTCGTGGACGTCAGCCTGATCAAGCAGACGCAGGAGGCGCTCCTGCGCAGTGAGTCTCTGTTGCGCGCCACGCTGCGCCTGAGCCAGGCAGGTGGGTGGGAATGGGACGTGAAAAAGCAGACCATGTTTTGGACCGACGAGACCTACCGGCTCCATGATCTTGATCCGACCGAGTTCGCGCCCGGCACGCCGGATCACATCACCCGCAGCCTGGAATGCTATCGGCCCGCCGATCGTCCGGTGATCCACGCGGCTTTCCAGCAATGTGTGGAGAAAGGGCAGCCCTACGATCTGGAACTGCCCTTCACGACGGTCAAGGGCCGCCAGTTGCGCATCCGCACGCGCGCCGAACCGGCCTGGGAGAATGGGCAAGTGGTTCGGGTGATCGGCACCCTGGTGGACGTGACCGATCACCCGCCGCGCGGCCGCGCGGACAGCCGCCCGGAGACGACTCCGGCGGCCGACCCCGGAGCATGACGCCATGACCGCTAATCGCCAACCGAACGATGCCGTTGCACTGCGACAACGCGCCGAAGAGCAAGCCACAAGAGCTGAAGCCGCGTCGCGGGTCAACGGCGGCGACCTGTCAGCAGCGGAGACCGGGCGGTTGCTTCACGAATTGCGCGTGCATCAGATTGAACTGGAGCTGCAGAACGAAGAGTTGCGCCGGGCGCAGGTGGAGTTGGGCGCGTCGCAGGCCCGCTATTTCGATCTCTACGACCTGGCGCCGGTGGGCTATTGCAGCCTCAACGCCGCCGGGCTGATCAGCGAGGCCAATCTCACCGCCGCCGGTCTGTTGGGCGTGGCCCGCAGCGCGCTGGTCAAGCATCCGCTCTCGCGCTTCGTCCTCAAGGCGGATCAAGATATCTACTATCAGCACCGCCGTCGGCTCCTTGAGACGCGCACGCCGCAGACGTGCGAGCTGCGGCTGGTGCGCCAGACGGGCGAGACCTTCTGGGCGCGGCTGGCCGCGACCGTGGCGCAGGACGACGGCGGTGCGCCGGTCAGCCGCCTGGTGATCAGCGATATCACTGCGCAGAAGCAGGCAGAAGCAGCACGGCGCGAGAGCGAGGCGCGCTATCGGCTGATCTCGGACAACGCGGCCGATGTCATCTGGGTGTTGGACCCGGTTGCCGGTCGCTTCACCTATGTCAGCCCGTCGGTCGAGAAGTTGCGCGGCTACACAACGGCAGAAATCCTGGCGCAGCCGATGACCGAAGCACTGACGCCGGAGTCCGGCGCGCGGGTGGGCGCGCTGCTGGCCCAGAACCTGTCGGCGTTCCTGGCGCAGGGCAGCAGCACGGTTTCATTCGTCACCGAGGTTGACCAGCCGCACAAAGATGGCTCCATCGTCCATACCGAAGCCACGACCACTTATGTGCGCAACGAACGCGGCCAGGTTGAGATTGTGGGCGTGAGCCGTGACATCACCGAGCGGAAACGTGCGGAAACCGCGCTCAAGGCCAGTGAACAACGCTGGCGGGCGCTGATCGAGAACATTGACGACGGCATCGAATTGATTGATGCGCAGGGCCAGGTCTTGTATGCCAGCCCCTCCGCCGCGCGCATCCTGGGGTATCCGCAGGCGGAACTCAGCGGGCCGGCTACCCGATTGATCCATCCGGAGGACCTCGCCGCGGCAGAGGGCACGCTGGCCCAGGTGTTTGGAGCGCCGGGTCAGCCGATCAGCCAGACTTACCGTGTACGCCACGGCGACGGGACCTGGCGCTGGGTCGAAGGCACGGCGACGAACCTGCTGGCGGATCCGACGGTCGGCGGCATTGTCGTCAACTTCCGCGACATCACCGCGCGGAAGCAGGCTGAGGAGGCGCGGTGGGAAAGCGCCGAGCGGCTGCGGCTGGCGCACAAGGCCACCAACGACGTGGTGTGGGACTGGGACATCGTTCAGGATACGCAGCAGTGGAACGAAGCGGGCGCGACGGTCTTCGGCTGGACCGACATTGTCGCGACGCCGCAAACCGCTAGTTGGTGGGTCAGCCGTGTTCACCCGGACGACCGGCAGCGGGTCGAACAGGGGTTCTTTGCCGTGGTGGACGACCCGGCAAAGACGAGCTGGCACGACGAATATCGGTTTCGCAAGGCTGACGGCAGCTACGCGCAGGTGCTGGATCGTGGCTATGTCCTGCGCAACGCCGCGGGCCAGGCGTTCCGCATGATCGGCGCCATGCTGGACATCACGGCGCGCAAGGAGGCGGAACAAGCGCTGCGCGAGAGCGAGGAGAAATACCGCGGGCTGATGGAGAGCCTGGACAGTGTGGTCACCACGGTAGATTATGATGGGAAGCTGCTGTATGTCAACGACGTGGCGGCGCAGCAAATGGACAGCACCGTGCAGGCGTTGACCGGCAAGACCATGCACGACATCTTCCCGGCGCCCATCGCGTCCGAGCAGTTGCAGGATATCCGTCGCGTGATGCACACCGACCGCGGGACGGTGACGGAGTCCCAGGTCATCGTGCGGGGCCGACCGCGTTGGCATCGCACGATGATGCAACCCATCCACGATGAGCACGGTCGGGTGACCTGTGTGCTGGTCAATTCCACAGATATCCATGATCTCAAAACCACACAGCAGGAACTTCTGGAACTTAACCGAACGCTGGAAGGGCGGGTGCGCGAGCGCACCGCCCAGGTCCAGGATCTCTACGACAACGCGCCCATGGGCTATCACTCGCTGGATGCCGCTGGCAACATGGTCATGGTCAACCAAACCGAGCTGGACTGGCTGGGGTACACGCGGGAGGAAGTGCTCGGTCAACATATCTCGAGCTTCCTCAGCCCGGCCAGCCGGGCCGTGTTCGAGACCTATTTTCCGAATCTCAAGCAATCCGGCGCGGTGCGCGACGCCGAGATAGAATTCGTCCGTAAGGATGGCACGCGTTTTCTGGCGTTGCTCAACAGCTCCGCGATCTACGATGCACGCGGCAACTTCGTGATGAGCCGCTCTTCCCTGCTGGATATCACCACGCGCAAGCAGGCGGAAAACGCGTTGCGCGAAAGCGAGGAGCAGAACCGCCTGATGTTCGACGCCGCGCCGGATGCCACCGCCCTGTTCGATGCCGCCGGTTGGATGGTGCGGGTGAACACCGCCTTCGAGCATCTGACCGGCTATCGGGCTGACCAAGTCGCCGGGCGCATGTTCGCCGAATTGGCGCTGCTCTCTCGTGAACAGATCGCACAGATGATCCTGGCCACAACGGAAGCCTTTAAGTCGAGCCGCATCGCGGCCATCGAATGCCAACTCCGGCGGGCGAACGGCGAGCCGCGTGATGTCAGCGTACACATCTTCGGCATCACGATCGGCGGCCGCCAGCACTACATCGCGACGGTGCGCGACATCACGGCCGAGAAGCAGGCCGCCGAGACGTTGCGCCGGACGCTGGAACAGCAGAAAGAGTTGAACGAACTCAAATCGCGCTTCGTCTCGATGACCTCGCACGAGTTCCGTACGCCGCTCACGGTCATCTTCTCGTCCACCGAGCTGCTGGAACTCTACGGCGCGCGCTGGCCAGACGAGAAGAAGCAGGTCCACTACCGCCGCATGAAAACGGCGGTGCAGAACATGACGCGGCTGCTGGAAGACATCCTGATCCTGGGGCGGGTGGAGGCGGGCCGGCTCACGTTCAGCCCGGCGCCGCTCGATCTGGCGCAGTTCTGCCGGGGCATGATGGAGGAGTTACAACTGGGCGCGGGAGCTGGCTACGCGCTCGAGTTCACGCATGAAGGGGACGACGGCCCGGTGCGCATGGACGAGAAGCTGCTACGACAGATTCTGACCAACTTGCTGTCGAATGCGATCAAGTACTCGCCGGCCGGCGGACCGATCCGGCTGGCGGTGCGCTGCGCGGGCGGGCAAGCGACATTCGAGGTGGCGGATCGCGGGATCGGCATCCCGGCGGACGCGCAGGCCCGGCTGTTCGAGATGTTTCATCGGGCGCAGAACGTGGGCGCGATTCCGGGGACGGGGCTGGGGCTGGCGATCGTCAAGAAGTCGGTGGAATTGCACCAGGGGACGATCACGTGCGCCAGCGCGGTGGGGCAGGGCACCACGTTCACGGTGACGCTGCCGACAGATAACGAGTAAAATAACGAAGGAGAACCACGGTGAACACGATTCTCGTGATTGAAGACGAACCGGATGTGCGCGCCAACCTGATCGAAATCCTGGATGCCGAAGGCTATCAGGTCATCGAGGCCGCCAACGGCCGCGTCGGGGTGGGCCTGGCGCGCGAACATCTGCCGGACATGATCCTGTGCGACATCAAGATGCCGGTGTTGGACGGCTATGGCGTGCTGCGCGCGCTGCGCGCGGACCCGGCCACGGCCGCGATCCCCTTAATTTTCCTGTCGGCCAAAGCCGAACGAAGCGATTTGCGGCAAGGGATGGAACTGGGCGCGGACGATTACCTGACGAAGCCGTTTACGCGGACAGAGGTGCTGAACGCGATCCACACGCGTGAGGCGCGCCAGGTTGCGCTCACGCAGCAGCTCGAACAACAGATCGAGGAATTGCATGTCGTGATCGCGCGGACGTTGCCCCACGAATTGCGGACGCCGCTGACCGGTATCCTGGGTTTCGCGAC
>CAZYHE010000188.1:3570-8054 GCA_964647225.1 uncultured Anaerolineales bacterium | reverse complement strand
CTGCCGCCAATGGATTTCCGGTCGCGACCAGTTCCGCAGCCGCCAGAGCCAGCCGGCGGGGAAGCCGAGCATCTTCGCCACATCACCGACGACGCGGATGGCGGGCACGAGCAAGAGCGCCGCCAAGCGGTCGCGCGGCGTCAGCGGGACCAGGCGCGGCCACAGCCGGCGATACGGCGTCCGGCAATAGGCGGCCGCGCCAGCGAGCAGCGCCAGCAGCCACACGGGCGAATGCAGCACGGCCAGCGTCAGCAAGCCCGGCAGGGCGACCAGATAGGTCGCATACCGGATGGCGTGGCGTTTCCGCCAGAGATCGGCCTTACCGTCGCCGCGAGCGTAGCGATAGTACTGCTTGGCGAAGGCACGCAGCGAGCCGCGCGGCCGGAAATGCGCGACCGCCTCTGGCGCCCAGCCGAACGGCCCGGCGACCTCCCGCAGCCGAAAATCAAAGATCAGATCTTCGCAGTAATCCAGCCACTCCGGATAGCCGCCGGCCGCGGCCCACACGGTCTTGGTGAACGCGACCGACCGGCTGGACGGGAGGAAGGTCGCGGGATCTACCTCGGCCAGGGTCGGCAGCACCGTCGCGCCCATCGCGATCTCGAAGGGCGTCTGCGGGTCGGGCACGAAGAAGCCGGCCACGGCCTGTGGCGCGCGGCGAGACGGCTGATGCGTGTTGCGTGTTGCGTGAATCCTGACGCCTGACGCCTGACGCCTGACGCCTGCCCCAAACGGCTCCGTCAGCTTCTCCAGCCATCCTGACTCCAGCCACACCCCGGCATCCACCGATGCGATCACCTCGCTCGTCGCGGCCGCGATCGCCACATTGCGGCCGCGGGAGATGTTGGCCCCCGGTTCGACCAGCACGCGCAGGGGCAGCCGGTCGGCATACGCCTGGATCTCGGCCACAGTGTTGTCGCGCGACCCACCATCCACGATGACCACCTCATCGGGCGGCCGCGTCTGCGCGACAAGGCTGTCCAGCAGGCGGCGGATCGCCTCGCCCTCGTTGAGCACGGTGGAGATGACGGTCACACGAAGCGTGGCGGTCATGGGACGCTCACCGGATGCGGACGGATGCCCGCCCATTGCAGAGTTGCTTCGACCCAAGCCATCTCGTCGGCTGCGAGGGGCGGCGGCGGGGGCGCGGCGGTATAGTCGAGCAGCCGCTCGTAATGCACCAGATCGAAGCAGGCGGCTACCGCGCCTTGCAGATCGAGGGTCAGGTCGGCGTCGGGCGGCAAGAGCGGGACGGGCGTTGGCGGCAACGGTTGCGCCAATGCGACCGGCCACACTTCGGTCGTGGGGCGATCGTTGGCGCGGCTCAGCATGATGGTGTAGGCCGCGGGCGGCAGCTCGCCCCACAGCGGGATGCGCTCACCGCCGCGCAAGAGGTCCAGTTCCAGGAGATGGACTTTGCGATCGAGCAGTTCGCGGCGACGGCGCCAATAGTCCACGGCCCCGCCATTGCGCTTATTGGCCGGCGACAGGATCTCGATCAGCGTGACCAGCCGGCGCCGCGCCACATCGCGGATTTCGATGCTGAGCACCGGAATCTTCTCGGTCACGATGACCGGGTTGACCATACGGATCGGGTGTGCGGGCGCGGGCATAGGGGAAACCGGCATTGACCTGGGGGCCGCCGCGTAAGCCGGCAAACTCTCCGCGATCTTCGCAATATGCACATCAGGGTAGATCACCCGCGCCTTTTCCCGCGACGACGTCGCGGCCTGATCGAGCACGTAACGCTTGGCCAGCAGGGCCGTGTATGCCGGCGGCAACGCGGCCAAAATCTGACCGCGGATGGCATTGGCCAGGGTCGAATGAAATTCCTGCCACATCTCGCCTTCGAGATAGGGATCCATTCCGGGGAACGGGGACGGCATGACGGGCCTCCAATTGCTGCACACAGCGTGCCCCGTAGTTCCGGGCACTGGTTCAGCCAGGTTGTGCCGCAATTATACCGTCAAGCGCCAGAAGATAAAATTCTGCGCCGCGCCACGTTCAAATGTGGCTGCCGCCGCTTTCCACCCAGGCATCCGCGATCTGGTGATCATCGTCAAGTCGGAATTGCCGGAAAGAGTGCTCCAACGAAATGACGCGCGCGGTCAGGTGGCGCAGCGTTTCGGCGTTCGGATCGGGCAGGCGGTTGTGTTGCAGATCCTCACGCTCGGCGTCAAGCGCCGCGTCGCCGTTACGGCTCCTGATGCGACCCGGAATGCCGACGACGACCGAGTTGGGGGGCACATCTTTGACGACCACCGAGTTTGCGCCGATGCGGCTGTGCGCGCCGATCGTGATCGGCCCCAGCACCTGCGCGCCCGCGCCCACTACCACATGATCTTCCAGGGTCGGATGCCGCTTGACCTTCTCCCAACTGACGCCGCCGAGAGTGACGTTATGGTAGAGGGTCACGTTCTGCCCGACCTCGGCGGTCTCACCGATGACGGTTCCCATGCCGTGGTCAATGAAAAACCCAGGGCCGATCTGTGCGCCGGGATGGATCTCGATGCCGGTCAGCCAGCGCGAGAGATTGCTCGTCAGGCGGCCCAGGAAGTAGAAGCCGCTGCGCCAGAAGGCATGCGCCAGCCGGTGCAGCCAGACAGCGTGCAGACCGGGATACAGAAACAGCACTTCGACAAGGCTGCGTGCGGCCGGATCACGATCAAAGATAGCTTGAATATCGCGGCGGATCGTGCGAAACATGGGTGGCTCCTGGCCCCAGACAAGCCGGGCCTTCAACAGGACGGACGCGGCCACGAACACCACGAATCGCGGCCTTCCATTTTCGTCAAATCCGTGGTGTTCGTGGCCGGAAAATCCGTGCCGATCAGTTACTGCAAATCCGCAAAGAGCGCGGTGCTCAGGTAGCGCTCGCCATTCGACGGCACGATGACCACGATCCGCTTGCCGGCGTTCTCCGGCCGGCCGGCGACCTGCACCGCCGCGTGGATTGCTGCGCCCGAGCTGATGCCGATCAGGATGCCTTCCTCGACCGGCACGCGCCGCGCCATGGCAAACGCTTCTTCGTTGGCGACCTGGATGATCTCGTCAATCAGGCCGGTCTGTAAAACACCGGGGACGAAGCCCGCGCCGATGCCCTGAATCTTGTGCGGGCCGGGCTTGCCGCCGGAAAGGACGGGCGACGCGGCCGGCTCAACGGCCACGATCTTCAGGCCCGGCAGCCGTGACTTGAGCACCTCACCCACGCCGGTCAGCGTGCCGCCGGTGCCGACGCCCGACACGAGAAAATCCAGGGTGCCATCGGTGTCGCGCCAGATCTCTTCGGCGGTGGTGCGGCGATGGATGGCCGGGTTGGCCGGATTCTCGAATTGCTGCGGGATGAAGTAGCGCGGGTCGGCGGCGGCCATCTCGGTCGCCACGCGGATCGCGCCCCGCATCCCCTCCGCGCCGGGGGTCAAGATCAGCTCCGCGCCGTAAGCACGCAGCAGTTTGCGCCGCTCGATGCTCATCGTGTCGGGCATCACCAGGGTACACTTGTAGCCCTTGGCCGCGGCCACCATCGCCAGACCGATGCCGGTGTTGCCGCTGGTCGGCTCCAGGAGGATGGTATCGGGGCCGAGCTTGCCGGCCGTCTCTGCGGCCTCGACCATACTCAGCGCGATACGATCCTTGACACTGCCGCCCGGATTCTGGAATTCGAGCTTCACCAGGACTTCGGCCTGTGCCCCCGCAGTGACGCGGCGCAGCTTGACGAGGGGTGTATTGCCGATCAATTCGGTGATGTTGTTGACGATCTTGGACATGGGAAAACTCCTTGTTTCATGCGATCTGCGTGGTGCGCTTCACCACGGGCCAAAAGAAAAAGCTCATCCGGGCCGGTTGTGCATGGCCCCGCGATGAGCTTGTGTGGATACGCAATATCGAAAGCCCCGGAAATCAGGCTTCAAGGTTCTGGCCGGCTAACGTCCAAAACTGAATTTCGGACGGCTTACGACCTGGCTTCGGTATGGCCGACTTTGGGCTACAACATTATCCTGCACGGCGCATCGCTCGCGTCAGAATCGCAGCGGGTGTGGCTGGCATCATGCCAACGCACGCCCGCTACAGACACGAGCAGGTATTTGGATGCGCGATCAGGATTTGTGACATCGGTACTCTTACCTCTTGACATGCATTAGTGTAGCCCCGATGCCCCGACCTGTCAAGTAAGAAAGCCTACGGTGTCGCCTCATCCAGCGCCACTTCCCAGACCGCGCCGGCCACAATCCTGAAGCCGCGCAGGCTGGGCCGGGCAAAATCGGCGAGGGAGCAGATCAGATAGACGCTGTCGGGGTAGGTCGCCCGCCGGATGTCGGTCTCGGACGGGATCTCAGGGCCGGCCGGGTGCGAATGATAGATCGCGGCCAGGGTCAGACCGAGGTCATCGAATTCGATCTGCCGGGTCAGCGTCTCGACGTCTAACTCATAGGCCACGCGCGGGGTGGCCGAGATGTTGCGGCCGCGAAAGAGCGCGACCGCGG
>CAZYHE010000188.1:0-3470 GCA_964647225.1 uncultured Anaerolineales bacterium | reverse complement strand
TCCTCGCCGACCGTGCTGGCCGAGCCGTGCCCCGGCAAGACGATGTAATCGTCGGGCAACGTCAGGATTTGGCTGCGGATCGCGGCGAGGAGGGTCGGCAGATCGCCGCCCGGCAAGTCCGTCCGGCCGATGCCGCCCGCGAAGAGCGCGTCGCCGGTGAAGGCGCGGCGGCTGGCGTGGTGGATGAAAGTCACGCTGCCCGGCGAATGCCCCGGCGTGGCGCGCACCTCCAGCATCTCTTCGCCGAAAACGACCGGTTGGCCCGGCGCCAGCTCGCCGCTGACCTGCGGCGGGTCGCCCGGATCGTAGCCCAGCCAGGCCCGCGTCATGCCGCGCAGCGCCGCCAGGAGGGGCCGCTCGGCCGGATGGAGGTGGAACGGCGCGCCGGTCGCTTCCTGGAGCGCCCGGCCGGCCAGCACGTGATCGAAGTGCGCGTGTGTCGCCAGGAGCGCGGTCAGGGTCAGGCCATGCTTGCGCAGGGCGGCCTGGATCGCCGGCGCGTTGTCGCCGGGGTCAATCACGACCGCCTGGCGCGTCTGCGCGCAGCCGAGGAGATAGCAGTTGACCTGGAGCGCGCCGACTGTAAGCGTTTCGAGGATCATGGATTCCGCCGCTGGGTTGGATTGGCAATGATGACCGTGCCGAGGTAGGCCATCCCCGCCTCGGTCTCGTCGTCGGGATACATCGTCAGGCTCAGCCGATAGTTGCCCGGCGGGGTGTCGGATGAGATCTGGAGGTCGTGCTCGCCGCGCACGACTTCACCCTGCGCCCAGGCGGTCGAGGGATAGGTTTCGCCCACCAGCGGCCAGCGCAGATTCGCCACCGCGTGTCCGCCGCTGTCGCTGAGGGTCAAATCGAACCACCACGCGGCGCGCGGGCGCACGTTGGCCTGCCAGTAGAAGGTCAGGTGCAGCCGGTCGCCGGGGTAGAGCGGCGTTTCGGGCGCATGCCCATAGCCGCGTTTGTAACGGTCGTAGCCGAGGAGCGAGATAGCGCCGAAGCCGAAGCGTTGTTCGTGCATCATGTTCAGGGCGGCCAGCGGCGGCGTGGTCTGCGACCGCGTGACGCGCACCGGCGGCAGGGCGAAGTGGTCTCGGCCGTCGGGCAGGCGCAGCCGGACGCCGGTCTCGCGATCATAGAGACCGATGATCCGCCGGTAATCGCCGGGCGGCGTGCCGGGTGGGAGCAAGACGCCGTGATTGTCCAGGATCGTTTCGCCCGGATCCCACGTCGTCGTGGGCCGGCTATCCCCGACCGGCTCCGAATCGCGCTGTGCGATGACCTGGTCGTAGCTATCGAGCAGTTGCATGAAAACCTTGTAGCGCCGCGCCGGCTCGTTCACCGCCTGCCAGATCAACTGAAGTTGGGTCACCTCGCCGGCCGTTGGGGTCAGGTTGCTGCCGCGATAGCCCTTCAGGATGATATCCGGTCCAAAGGGCAGGTTCAGTCTATCCACCACCTCGTCGGTGGGGCGGCGCTCCGGCATCACGTAGACCACCAGCCGCACATTGCCCCGCCACTGATCGAGGGTCTTGTAGCCGCGATTGTTCATCCAGGATTCGATGAAGTTGCGGGGGTCCGCTTCGTGATTGCCCCAATAGACCGCGTAGATTTTGTCGCGGGCCAGCAGCTTGTCCAGCTCTGGCTCTGTGGCGGCCGGATCCATGGGGCGTTGAGCCGGTAACGCGGCGACCGGCAAGTCGCCCTTGTAGTAATAACTGAAGACCTCAACCTGGCCGGGGGCCACCAGCAAGACCGCGTCGTTAGGGCCAGCCGTCACGGTGATGAATTCGGCGATGCCGCGATAGTCGTCGCGAGCGGCCTTCGGATCGGAGAAATAGCGATCCAGATGAATGCTCGACAATACAACGACCACCGACAGGGCGGCGATACACCAAATCGCGCCGAGGATGTCGCCGCCGCGCATGGCACGCGGGTTCTCGGCCTCGGGCGTCCGGTTTATACCGGAGGCCGCGTGGCCGATATTCCCAAAGGTGCGGGCCGGCCCCACCGCGCTGCGCGCCAGCAACAACACGAAAGCCGGGCTGGCGATCAGGAAAAACTTAAGATACGCTTCGCGGAAAAGCCCAAACGCCAACATCATGCCCAGCGGCGCGGCCAGCCAGCCGATTGGGGGCAGCCAGCTCAGCCACGCGGGCCGCCGGGCCACGGCCCACCAGGGGAGTAGCCCGACCAACGCCAACGCGGGCAGCAGCCAGAACCACCACTGCCGGCCCTGATCCACATCGGGGCGCAGGCCCAGCGGCCCCTGGCTCAACATCATGATCGTGGCCTGCAGTGCCTGTCCCAGGTCGGTCGGCAGGCCGCCGGTGGGCCAGCCGATGATCTGCCGGATGGCGATGCCGAGCCAGGGCGCGTAGAGGAGCAACGTCACGCCGAGCAGCACGCCCCAGCGCGCCAGGCGCCGGCCGGCCGCGCCGCGCGACCGGGTCGCCATGACCCAAACCAGGTAAAAGGCCGACAGAAAGCCGATCAGCACCGGGAACGCGTAATGGGTATAGAGGCCGGTGATCCACGCGGCGGCGCTCAGGAAAAATGGGCCGGGCCACAATGGCAGTGGCCCTGGCGCGGCGCCGCGGTCTGCCAGTTGGCGGTCTTCCTGACCGATCAGCCACCAGAAGCCGTAGACCGCGGCGACCCCTTCGAGCGCCACCAGCACGTACATGCGCGCTTCCTGGCTATAATAGATCTGCAGCGGTGAAACGGCCGCGATCAGCCCGGCGACCAGCCCAAGAAGCGCGCCGCCCAGCCGCATCCCCAGCCCGATTGTGCCCAGGACGAGCAGAACACCCAGGATGACGCTGAATGAGCGCAGCCCGGCCTCCGACGTCCCCGCGATCTTGGCCCAGGCGCTCAGCAGCCAATAGTAGAGGGGCGGGTGGATGTCGTTGGCCGCGTTGAGCGCGATCTGTCCGAGCGAACGGCCGGCCATCGCCGCGCTGTTGCCTTCATCGGCCCACAAGCTCTGGCTGCCGAGCTCATTAAACCGCAGCCCCGTCGCCAGGCCGAGGATCAAGACAACCAGGAGAATGATGAGGGTCGTGTCGCGTGGCTGCCTTCTTGGCCGAAGAGAACTCTGACTCATCTCACTTGCCTGCCGTCAGATACGCTTTGAGGCTGTGATACACCGGTTGCAAAGTAAAATCAGGGTCAGCCAGCCGGAAAAACGCCTCTGGCCGGCCACCGGCCAACCACTCGTCGGTGGCCCGTTTGAAATACCAGACGTTCGCAACGCCGAGCCAGGGCCATTCCTGGCGGATACGCTCGAAGCCGAGCGGCGTGTAGCGCGCCTGTTGTGCGAGCGTCACCTGGCCGAACCGCTTGTCGGCGATCGCATCGGGCACCGCGTTCCAGCCCAGTTCGCTGATCCAGATCGGCTTGGCCGCGTCGCCGTTGGCAACCATCAGGTCGCGCACGAATTGCGGCCGGCCGAAGTTCATCACGCGCGG
>CAZYHE010000187.1:4123-8102 GCA_964647225.1 uncultured Anaerolineales bacterium | reverse complement strand
CGAAGCCCAGGAGCAGGCCGTCTACGATGGAAGGCAGCAGGTTGCCTGGCATGAGTTCTCCCGGCCAGACCCTTCGGGTTTCCGAAAACCCGAAGGGTCTCGATGGATTACCGCAGCGGGTACTTCGCGTCCGCCGACTTGCCTTCGGCCGGCCAGACGACCTGTTTCGCCACCTTCCCGTCGGCGCCCTTCTGCCACTGGATGTAGACCATGTCGTGGCCGATCTGGAGGCCGTGGGCCTTGGCCGTGTCGAACTTGGTCGGGCCGAAGAAGCTCATGACGTTGGTCGCATCGAGGGCGGCCTTGACCTTCGGGGTATCCACCGCGCCGGCCTTCTCGACCGCCTGCTGCAGGATCAGACACGCGGCGTAGCCGCCCGCGCTGTGATACGACGGCTCCTCGCCCTTGTACTTGGCCTTGTACGCGGCGACGAACTCATCGCCCGTTGGGCCGATCCAGGTCAGGCCGGCGGCCTTGGCGACCGCGGTCGTGTACTTGGCCTGCGGCTCCCACTGGCTGGGGCCGATCACCCCCTCCGCGCCGGAGCCGATCTCGGCGAATTTCGGTTCGGGCGGCGCGACGAGCAGGGCGATGAACTTCGCCTTCGCGCCTTTCTCGAAAAGCTGTTTGGCGAAAGTGCTGCCGTCCGCAAAGTGGCCGCCGCCCATGATCGCGTCCACGTCGGCCGGGATCTTATTGATGAAGGGCGCGAAGTCGGTCGTGCCGGTGTCGTAGCCCTCGTAGGTCACGATGTTGAAGCCCTTGCTCGCGCCGTAGGCCTTCGCCGCGTCGCTCACATCGGTGGAAAACTTGTCGTTCTCGTGGATGATGGCGACCTTTTTGGCGTCGGGCGCCAGCTTCGCCAGGAGGTCGAACGCGCCGGTCAGGTAGCGGCTGGCGGGGGTATACATCTGGAAGACCAGGTTGTAGCCCTTGGTGTGGGTGCTGTCGGAGGCCGCGCCCGCGGTGATCATGATCTTGCCGTTCTGTTCGGCGATCACAGCCGCCGCATCGGTCAGGCCGCTGGAGTAGGCGCTGATGAGGAAGTCGGCCTTGTCGTCGTTGATGAGCTTGGTGTAAAGCTCCTGGACGCGCTCCTTCTTGCTCTCATCGTCGTAGAACTTGGCCTGGAGCTTCGCCATGCTGCCGTCGGCCAGCTTGACGCCGCCGGCTGCGTTGATTTGCTCGATACACAGGTTCAGGCCGTTGATCTGGCGGGTGCCTTCGACGTTCAGGCTGCCGGTCTGCGAGGCGGTGAAGCCGATGGTGATGGTTTTGGCCGCGGCTGCTTTGGCGGCCGGCGCTTGCGCGGGCGCCGGCTCGGGTTGCGCGCACGCCGAAAGCAGAAGCGTCGCAATGACCAGGAGCGAGATGCTGAACAAAATCGTGCGTTTCACAGGATATCCTCCACGAACAGGTCAAGATCGCTTGTGGCAACGATGATAGAACTTGAAGTGTGCACGTAGGATACAACCCTTTATCAAGGGTGTCAAATCACAGTTTCGCGCGACTGTCAGCGGGATTCCTTGACACATCTGCGGATTCTGTTACAATAGCAACTGTTGTACTGCATTCACAATTCAAGCAATGGGAGACAAACACCATGATCAACAAGACTGTCGAAGCTGCGATCAACGAGCAGATCAAGCACGAGCTTTATTCGGCGCATCTGTACCTGTCCATGTCGGCGTGGGCGGAAGCCAACAACCTGGGCGGGGCGGCCCACTGGCTCCGGGCGCAATTCGGCGAGGAGCAGGGGCACGCGATGAAATTCTACAAGTACATCGTCGAGCAGGGCGGCCGGGTCGTCGTGGGCGGCCTCGCTCAGCCCCCGGCTGAGTGGACCTCGCTCCTGGATCTCTTCCAGCAGGTGCTGGATCACGAGAAGAAGATCACCGCGCTGGTCACGAAGCTCTACGAGGTCGCGCTGGCCGAGAAGGACTATGCGACGCAGTTCCTGCTCCAGTGGTTCATCAATGAGCAGGTCGAGGAAGAGAAGAACGTCGCCGGGGTAATCGAGGCGATCAAGATGGTCGGCCACTCGGGCACCGCACTTTATATGGTGGATCGGCAACTGGCGGCGCGCGCCTGAGTTTTGGGCGGCGGTTGAAGAAGCGCTTGGGGCGGCCCCATCTCGAGATGGGGCCGCCTCTTTTCGTTATTGATTCGGCCGCTTGCGGCCACACTCGGAATGGCCGGCGGCAAGTTGGCGAAGTTGTGAACTTGCCTGATCCGCGTAAGTGTGTGGTATAATAACGCTTGCGCGACGATCTGCCGCCTGGTGTGCGGCGCGCTCGTCCGGGGATTTCAGGATCATCGGTTCGTGCAACGGAGCCGCCTATGTCAACGCCTTCCATCTTTGGCGCGCCGGGCCATCCGCACGTTCGCGCGCCTGCCAGCTCCCCCACCTCGCCGGGTCAAGCACAAGCTGTTTTCCAATCTCTCTACTCTCGTAAGGAGGCCAAACCATGAAGAAGTTGTTTGTTGTCCTCAGCGTGCTCGTCATCCTGAGCATGCTCCTCTCGGCGTGCGCGCCGCAGCCGGCCCCCGCGCCGGCGCAACCGGCTGCGCCCGCCGCGAAGGCCCCGGAGCCGACCAAGGCCCCGGAAGCGAAGCCGGCCGAGCCGACGAAGGCGCCGGAACCCACCAAGGCCCCCGCGGCTGCTGAGCCGACGAAGGCTCCCGCGCCGACCGTCACGCCCGCGCCGCGGCCGACGCCGCTCCCCAATCGCGTCGTCGTCGAGTTCTGGTTCGGCTTGGGCAAGCCCTTGGGCGATGTGCTCGAAGCCGTGGTGATGGACTTCAACAAGTCGCAAGACAAATACTATGTGGACCCGATCTACAAAGGCGCGTACCCCGACACAATGAATGCGGCGATTGCCGCGTATCGCGCCGGCAAAGCCCCGCACATCGTGCAGATGTTCGAGGTGGGCACCGCAACGATGATGGCGGCCAAGGGCGCGGTCAAGCCGGTGTATCAACTGGCGAAAGAGACCGGCTGGAATCTCGATCCCAGCATCTACATCCAGGCCGTGCGCGGCTATTACAGCGAAGGCGACAACATGATCTCGATGCCGCTGAATAGCTCGACCCCGATGATGTACTTCAACATTGACGCCTTCAAGAAGGCCGGCCTCGACGCCACCAAGCCGCCCAAGACCTGGACCGAGGTGCGGACAGCGGCCAAGAAGCTGGTGGACAGCGGCGCGACCAAGTGCGGCATGACCTTCGAATGGCCTACCTGGACGCAACTGGAGAACCTCTCCGCGCTGCACAACATCCCGCTGGCGACCAAGTCGAACGGCATCATGGGCATGGACGCGGAGTTGAAATTCAACGCCGACCTGCAAGTGCGCCACCTGCAAACCTTGATGGACATGGCGAAGGAGAACTCGTTCAAGTACGGCGGCCGCGATGGGGCCGCGACGGTGCTCTTCCCCTCCGGCGAGTGCGGGATCATCATGGCCTCTTCGGCCGCCCGCGCCCGCATCAAGAACGAGTCGAAGTTCGAGTGGGGCGTGACCTTCCTGCCGTACTATGACGACGTGCCGGGCGCGCCGCTCAACTCGATCATCGGCGGCGCCAGCCTGTGGGTGATGAACTCGCCGGGCCGCACCGCGGACGAGTATAAGGCCGTGGCGGCGTTCTTCCAGTACATCAGCAAGCCCGAGGTGGACGCCCGCTGGCATCAGGAGACCGGCTACCTGCCGATCACGCACGGCGGCTACGAGAAGACCAAGGCGGATGGGTTCTACACCAAGAATCCGGGCGCCGATCTCCCCTACCAGCAGTTGACCCGCTCCAAGCCGACCGAAAACTCGCTCGGTCTGCGGCTGGGCAACATGCCGGAAATCCGCGTCATCGTCTACGAGGAATGGGAGAAGGCCTTCCAGGGCCAGCAGACCGCCAAGCAGGCGATGGACAGCGCGGTCAAGCGCGGCAATGAGGTCTTGCGCAACTTCGAGAAGATGTACAAGTA
>CAZYHE010000187.1:0-4023 GCA_964647225.1 uncultured Anaerolineales bacterium | reverse complement strand
AGGAGCACGATGCAACGCCGAGTTGTCTTCAACAACCGTTTCTTGCCCTACCTGTTGCTCCTGCCGCAGTTGGCGATCACCATGGTGTTCTTTTTTTGGCCCGCCAGCCAGGCCATTTATCAGTCTTTGCTGCGCCAGGATCCCTTCGGGTTGCGCACCCAGTTTGTCTTCCTCCAGAATTTTCAGAGTGTGCTCAGCGACCCGCTGTACATCGAAGCATTTCAAGTCACCGCGATTTTTTCCGTCTCCGTCACCCTGTTCGTCATGACGCTGGCGCTGTTGTTTGCGGTGATGGCCGACCGGCAAATCCGCGGCGCGCAGGCCTACAAGACCCTCTTGCTCTGGCCCTATGCGTTGGCGCCTGCGGTGGCCGCGGTGCTGTGGGTGTTCATCTTCCACCCCTCGATCGGCGTCCTGGGCAAGGCGCTCAATAGCATGGGCATCAAGTGGGACTATCAGCTCAATGGGGTTCAGGCGTTGGTGCTCATCGTCGTCGCGTCATCCTGGAAGCAAATCGCGCACAACTTCTTGTTCTTCCTGGCCGGGTTGCAGTCGGTGCCGCCGGCGATCATCGAAGCGGCCATGATTGATGGCGCCAGCGCGTGGACGCTCTTCCGCCGCATCCTCTTCCCGCTGATCTCGCCGACGACCTTCTATCTCCTGACCATCAACCTGGTGTTCTCGTTTTTCGACACCTTCGGGGTCATCCACGCGCTGACGCACGGCGGGCCGGGCCGCTCCACGACCACGCTGATGTACAAGGTCTACATGGACGGCTACGTCAATCTGAATCTGGGCACATCCGCCGCGCAATCGGTCGTCTTGATGCTGATTGTCAGCGTGCTCGTCTGGATCCAGTTCCGCTCCACGGAAGGCAAGGTACATTACTCATGATCGCCAGACAAACCCGCAATCTTCCGGTGCATATCATTCTGATCATCGCCGTGCTGATCTTCGCCTTCCCGGTCTACCTGGCGCTCATCGGCTCGACCTGGGACGCCGCGCGCATCGGCCGCGGCCAGATGCCGCTGACGCCCGGCCCCGACTTGATCCAGAATTACACCAACGCGTTGACCAGCGCGCGGGGCGGCCGCATCATCGGCAACCCGGTCCAAAATCTGCTCTGGAACAGCGCCAAGATGGCGCTCGCCATCGCCATCGGGAAGATCATCATCTCGGTGCTGTCGGCCTACGCGGTCGCGTTCTTCCGCTTCCCGCTGCGCTCCTTCTTCTTCGGCATGATCTTCCTCACGCTGATGCTTCCGATCGAAGTGCGCATCGCGCCCACCTACAAAGTGATGAGCGATCTGGGGCTGATCAACTCCTTCGCCGGGCTGACCGTGCCGCTGATGGCCTCGGCCACCGGGACGCTCCTCTTCCGCCAGTTCTTCCTGACGATCCCGGACGAGTACGTCGAGGCGGCGAAGGTGGACGGCGCCGGGCCGCTGCGCTTTTTCTGGAGCATCGCCCTGCCGCTTTCGCGCACCAACATCGCCGCGCTTTTCGTCATCCTGTTCATCTACGGCTGGAATCAATACCTGTGGCCCCTGCTTGTGACCACCGGCCGCGACCTGGAGACCATCGTGATCGGCATCGTCAAGATGATGGGCAGCGGCGAGGCGCAGACCGACTGGAACCTCATCATGGCGAGCACGGTGCTGGCGCTGATCCCGCCGGTGTTGGTGGTCATCCTGATGCAGCAGTGGTTCGTCCGGGGGCTGGTGCAGACGGAGAAGTAGGGAGGGAGTTTGGAACACGAAGGTCCTTTGGAACACGAAGCCGCGAAGCCCCGCGAAGACCACGAAGCACGAAGTCCACGAAGAAACACGCCGCGGCGAAGGCCCTGCGTATCCGTCGTGCTTTGCCTCTTCGTCATCTTCGCGGCTTCGTGTTCCTCATCCCCACCCAATCTACCACCTACCAATCTACCAATCTACCAGTCTACCAGTTTCCCAACTCCCCAATCCACGGAGACCGCCACCCCTATGTGTACCAAAACCCTCAACATCGCTCACCGCGGGGCGCGCTCGTTGGCCCCCGAAAACACCCTGGCCGCCGCCCGCAAGGGGCTGGCGATCGGCGCCGACCTGTGGGAACTGGACGTCGCCATGACCGCCGACGGCGTGCCCTTCGTCGTTCACGACGACACGCTGGAACGCACCTCCAACGTCAAAGCCCTCTTCCCCGACCGCAAGCCCTGGACTAACCATCTCTTCACCTGGGCCGAGGTGCAGCAGCTCGACTTCGGCTCCTGGTTCGTCGCCACCGACCCGTTCAAGCAGATCGCCGCGGGGAAGGTGACGCAAGCCGAGCAGGCGAGCTACAAGGGCGAAAAGGCGCCGACCTTGCGCGAGGCGCTCATCTTCACCCGCGACCACGACTGGCGGGTCAATGTCGAGCTGAAAGACCTCAGTGGCACGCCCGGCGACGCGACCGTGGTCGAACTGGCCGTCGGCCTGATCAACGAGCTGGGCATGGCCGACCGCGTGCTGATCTCCTCGTTCAACCACAGCTACATCGTGCGGGTCAAGCGGGCCAACCCGGCCATCACCACCGCCGCGCTCGTGGAACGGGCCGATCCCGACCCCGTAGCGCTGCTCAAGCAACTCGGCGCGCAGGCGTACAATCCGCGCAACGGCCAGATTTCGCCGGCAGAGATCGGCAAGGTGCGCGACGCGGGCTATGATGTCTACATCTGGACGGTCAACGACGAGGCGACGATGAAACAACTTGTCGCCGCCCGCGCCAGCGGCCTCTTCACCGATTTCCCGCAGCTTCTTAATCCGCTGGTCGAAGGCTGCCGGTAGGCGTCACTCTGTGGTCGCCGGCTCGTTCACCGTGTCACCTTGTCACCGTGTCAGTGCAGACCCCGTCCCAAAGGAGGAGACCAATGCAACCCGATTTTATTGACCTCTGGCCCCGCACCTGGGAGACGCTCCAGGCGCTCACTGCCCGCTACGGCCCGGCGATTGACCACGCCGCCGAGGCGGTCGGCATCCCCTTCGGCCAATGGTACGGCTGGCTGATGGCCGCGCGCATCTTCGAGCCGGAGCCGGTCTCGGCCGCGCGTCTGAGCGTGCGCGCCGCGTACACCAACCCGGCGCTACACCAGGCGCGGCTCGAACAGGGCGCGCAGCTCGGCCTGCTGATCTCGACCGGGCCGGGCGAGTACCACCTGACCAACGCCGGCCACGCCGCCGTGCAGAGCCTGATCGCCGCCGCCTACACCGCGATGGCGCCGCTCCAACCGCTGCCGTCCGCCGACCTGGCGCGGCTGCTGGCCCTCTTGCGCCGGCTGGTGGAGGCCAGCCTGGCCGCGGCCGAGCCGCCCGGCAAATGGTGCTTGCGCGTTGCCCGGCACTACGATCCTTACGGTCAGGCCGGCCCCGTGCCGCAACTCGACCAATATCTGAGCGACCTGGCCGCGTACCGCGACGACGCGCACCTGGCGACGTGGCGGCCGCTCGGCGTCACCGGGCAGGCGTGGGAGGCGCTGACGCATCTCTGGCGCGGCGACGTGACGACCCTCGACGACCTCTGCGCCCGGCACTGCGCCTACCGCGGCTACGCGGTCGAATCCTACGCGGCCGCGCTGGCCGACCTGACCGCCCGCGGCTGGGCCATCGCCCAGGACGGCGGCTACCGGCTGACCGACGCCGGTCGAGCCGTGCGCGACGCCGCCGAGGCGGCCACCGACCGCACCTTCTTCGCGCCGTGGACCTGCCTGAGCGCGGCGGAGCTGGCCGAGTTGCGCGGGCTGTTGGCGGCGTGTAGAGATGGGTTGGCGGCGTGAGCAGGAAATGACAACGAATAGGCCGGATTGATCGAATCGGTTCGCCGCGGCGATGGTGATTCGGTGAATCCTGACGATTCGCTGTCATATTCAGCCTGGCAAAGATCAATTCTGCACCGAAACGTGATCTGGAGATCTGTAGAACCATGCCCAACAAATCACTTCTCATCATCGGCGCGGGGCTGGCCGGGCTGGCGGCCGGGGTCTACGCGCAACGCAACGGCTATCGC
>CAZYHE010000186.1:0-8147 GCA_964647225.1 uncultured Anaerolineales bacterium | reverse complement strand
TGCTCAGGGTGGCTCGCAACTCGGCGGCAGTGACGGCCTGATCCGCGGCGATGTTTTCCAACAAAGCCTGCGTGGCGGCGCTGTATGCCTGGCGATCGCTGCTCAGAGTGGCTCGCAACTCGGTGGCCATTGCATCGTTGTCCGCCGCGATGTTCTTCAACAAGGTCTGGATGCCAGCGATCATCTCAGCCACCAGACCGCGCCGCTCGGCGCCGTTGGCTGCCAGGCTTTCGTCCTGCGCCTGGCTCATCGCCACCCGCTGGGTTGTGAAGTCGCCCAACAGGGTGCGGACATTGGCGTTCAACTCGATCTGCCCACCGCTCAACATGTCGAACAGTCCGTCCGCCATCACCTGCCGATCGGCGGCCACATTCCCCACGAACTGGCGAGCTTCCGTGCGCAGCGCGGCGACCTGCTCTTCGCGCTGCTCGCGAGTGGCGTCCAACTGTTCTTTCAGATCGGCGGCCATACCGTGCCGTTCGGCGAGAAAATCGCCCAGCGTGGTCTGGACTTCGTGACGCAGGCCCGACAGGTCGGCGGCCAGGCCGGTGTGCAGATCCACGCTCATAACAGCCCGTTGGGCCGCCATCTCGTGTACTGCATCGGCTGCGCCTGTGCGTTGCTCCCGTACATTGCGCCGCAGAGCATCAAGGCTACTCCGGCGCGCCGCATGGTTGCCGGCCAGCTTATTCACGACCTCGCGCATTTCGTCCACTCGACTCTTCAAGTCTCACCCCCTTCGTGGCTCAACCCGCTCCACTGGTGCAGAGTAGGCCGGGGCTGCGCTGCTTAGGCCGGCGCGGCGGCGGTGGCGGTGAGGCCGATGGCCTCGGCGTACTTCAGGTAGGTCTCGACCGAAGCGACGACGACCCGTGCTTCCAACGACAGGATCTCGATACCGACGAGGCTCAGGCGAACCCAAGCGTCCACGACGATCCCCTTGTCCAGGATGCGATCAATGACTTCCGCAAGACTGGTGGACCCCATTGCCTTTTCGACTGCCATGGTAGTGACTCCTTTCCGTCTATGCTGTGACCGGTTTCATTTCGATCATCTGGCGTAAGCATATCACGGAAAAGCGGTCGTATGGGTAAAGGAGACGTGGGGGGTGCGTAAAAGAGGCGTGGGGAGTGCGTAAATTTATCGTGAGGGGAAGACGGCCAGACCTTTGAGGTTTCCGAAACCTCAAAGGTCTGGGGCCACACGATCGGGTCAGGTTGCGTGAAAGCAATACCCGCGGGGTTTGACCGTACACAGGTAAACTGGATTGTTGGGATCGGCCTCGATCTTCTGGCGCAAGTTGCTGATGTGCCAGCGAATCGTCGAAGGATCGCCCGTCCCCGGCGGGTAATCCAATACATCCAGCAAGAGTTGTTGCGCCGAAAATGGGACGTCCAGGTGCGACAAAAAGTAGCGCAGCAAGTCGCTCTCGATCTCGGTCAGGTACATACTCCGGCCGGGCGCGATCAAATGCCGGGTCGGCAAGCTGAGCACGAAGCCTGGCGCAGTTACGGTGTCTCGATCAACGCGCTCGGCCGCCTTGGCCCGGCGCAAGATGGCCTCGACGCGCATCTGCAGCTCGGTCAAATCGAACGGCTTGACGACGTAATCGTCACCGCCGGCCCGGAAACCCTGGAGCTTGGATGGAAAATCAGAATGCACCGTGAGAAAGATGATCGGCGCCCAACTCAGGAGCGGATCCTCGCGCATCCGCCGCGCCAGCGCAAAGCCGTCCATGATCGGCATATTCACATCGAGGATCACCAGATCCGGTGGCATCCGGCGCATCTGCTGGAGCGCCTCCAACCCATTTGCCGCCGTCACGACGGTATATCCAGTCAGCTTGAAGCTCTCTTCGAGCACCCAGGCCAGATCTCGGCCATCTTCTACGACATAAATGCGTGTCATTGGGAGACTTCCACGGCGCCGGCGGCCTGGCGGGCCAGGGCGGAAACTTCGCGCAAATCGAGCGGTTTGGCAATGAAATGGACGATCAGCCCCTTGCTGCGCGCTTCCCGGACTTCCGGATCTTCGGCGTAATAATAGCCGGAAATCAAGACCACGGTGACCTCGGGGCGCAACTCACCGATGCGCCGGATCACATCCAGACCATCCATGTCGGGCAGCTTGGCGTCCACGAAGGCGATGCGCGGCGGGTTGGCCGTGACATAGGCGATGGCGGCGGCGCCAGTGTGCGCGACCGCCACCTGCCAGCCGTCCAGGCGCAGGTTTTGCTGCAAAGCCCACGCCAGGTCCAACTCATCATCAACGATCAGGGCGGTTAATGTTTGTGGTGTATTCATCCCTGGCCTCCGGTCGGGTGGGCGGTTGTGTGAATCGGGACCAGCACAGTGAAGGTGCTGCCCTTTCCCAGCGTACTGTGTAACTGGATGCTACCGCCATGTTGCTGCAAGATGCTGTAGGCGATGGTCAGTCCCAAGCCCACCCCCTTACCGACCGGTCGAGTCGTGAAGAACGGATCGAACACCTGGGTGAGATTTTCTTGGGGGATGCCACAGCCCGTATCGGCAAAATCCACCGCGACGCAGTCGGCCGGTTCCGCAAGCCGTGAGCGAATGATGAGCCGGCCGCCGGTCGGCATCGCCTGGCAGGCGTTGAGAAAAAGATTGGTGAAGGCCTGTTGGAGCGCGCTCGGGTTGGCGTTGGCGGTCGGCAGGCCGACCGCCAGGTCCGTCTCTACCTGCACCTGGCTGAGGTTGGCTTGGTGGTTCAGCATCGCCACGGTGTCCCCGATGACGTCGTTGACCTGGATCGCGTTGAAGGCGCCGCCATCGGGACGCGCAAAGCGCAAGAGGCTCTCGATGATGGCCGAGGCGCGTTTGATCCCTTCATAAATCTTCTGGGCGCACTCGCGCCCCAGTTCCCGGTTGTCCGGTTCACGCAATAGCAGTTGCGCCGCCGCCGACGAGGCCCCCAACGGATTGCGCAACTGGTGGGCGATGCCGCCAGCCATGACACCGAGTGAGGCCATCTTCGCCGACTGGAAGAGCTGCGCTTCCAGCAGGCGGCGCTCGGTCAGATCGCGCCCCACCGCGACGAGCGCCACGATCCGGCCCTGCTCGTCCCACATCGGCGAGCACGCCCACGCCACCGGGATGAGCTTGCCCTGGTGCGTGCGCAGGCTCAACTCGTGGATGGCGCGGGACTCGCCTCGGCTCACGGCGCCCAACAGCGCGCGCATTTGATGGCGCTCTTCTTCCACGCATAGCTCGGCCAGATCGCGGCCGAGCACCGCGCTCCGCGAAAAGCCGGAAACCCGTTCGGCCGCCTGGTTCCAGGTCATGATCCGGCCTTCTGCCCCCATCGAGACGACCAGATCGTTGGCGCTTTCGACCACGCTCGCCAGGTGTCCCTCGACGCGGCGCACGTCCTGGGTCAGGCGTTCTTGCTCGGTAATGTCATGCATCATCAGCAGCACGCCGACCACACCGGAACTATCACGCAATGGCGTCAGGCTGTAAAAATAGACCCGCTGCGGGACACCCGGCGCCCGATAGGTCATCTTCCCGCCCTCCAAAGGTTGGCCGTCTTGGAAGACCGCACGGGCACGCCGATCGAGTTGCGTGGACGAGAGGATGGCGGCCGGAAACACCTCTTCCAGCCGGCGGCCGAGCGTGTTGTCGCTCGTGCGCCGGGCCTTTTCCAGGAAGTTGCGGTTGGCGAGTGTGACGCGCAGGCCGCGGTCGAGGATGAGCACCGATGAGGGCACGCCATCCAACAGGGCGGTCGTCAGCGTGGGGTATTGAGACTCGGTCTCGCCCGGTACGATCGAAAGCGTAGGGTTAGCTGGTTGTGCCATGATCTTGTTCCTGCGTCAGATAGTAGCCCTGGCGCGGGCTGGTCAGCAGCAATTTGGGAGCGGCCGGATCCGCTTCGAGCTTGGCGCGCAGGTTGCGCATGTGTACCCGCACCAGCGCTGGGTCTCCCGTGCCCGGATCCTGACGCCAAACATGCCGCAGCAACTCTTCGGCCGAGACTGGCCGATCAGGGCAGGCGGCCAGATAGCGCAACAGGCGCACTTCGATCGGGGTCAGTATCTCATGCCGCTCGCCGATCCAAAGGTTACCGGTGTTGCAGTCCAAAACCAACGGGCCGGAGCGCAGCCAGGCAGACTCGACTGAGGGGCTGACGGCGCTCCGCCGCAGCCACGCGGTCGTGCGCAAGATCAACTCTGGCATTTGGAAGGGGATGACGATATAGTCGTCGGCGCCCGCCACAAAGCCGCTCAGCCGATCCGCCGCGGTGTCTCGATGTGTGATGAATGCGATCAGCGTGTTCGGGCCGCCGGGTTGGGTCCGGATGATGCCACACAGCGCAAAGCCATCCTGCAACGAGGTCTCCGCGGTATCGGCGGGCAGGTCGGTGTGGAGCAGGATCAGCGCGGGCATAGCCTGGCCGCTGATGCGCAGCGCGTCCGCGGCCGTCCGCGCGGTCTGAATGCTGTGGCCCTGACCGCTGAGCGCCCGATAGAGGCTGGCTTCGAGTCCCGCGTCGAACCCGATCAGCAAAACGGCTGCCATGTGTCACCTCCTGCCTGCCGTGGAAATCGCCGGATTGTAGCGCCGGATGCCATCCGGCGCTACATTTTCATCCCCCGTGACGCCGCGTCCGCGGCATGGGAAACCGCTTAGGAAGTTGGCTTCGCTACCGAAACAGATTCTCGAATCGGTATGCTGACCGTAACCACCGTCCCGACGCCGAGCTTGCTCTCCACCGTCAGCGTGCCCCCATGCAAATCCACCGAGTTTTTCACAATCGCCATGCCCAGCCCCGACCCAGGGGTATTAAGGACATTGCTGGCGCGAAAGAAGGGATCAAACACGTGCGCCAGTTCGTCTTCGGGAATCCCGATCCCCTGGTCGCGAATCGTGAAGGTGGCACGGCTGTCCTGCATGTCCAGGTCAAAGTAGACCACGCCGGACGGGAGCGAGTATTTGAGGGCGTTCGAGAGCAGGTTTTGCAGGATTTGCCGCAGCAGCTTCTCGTCCATCGGCGCCACGTCCTGCGCCGATTGCACGGACAGGCGGATTTGGCGCCCGGTGTGGTCTGAAATCTGCACCTCCTCGGTGACCGTGGCACAGAGCGCCGGCAGATCGAGCGGTACGGGTTGGCACCACCCTTTGCCGGCGTCAACCCTGGCGAGCGTCAGGATGTCGTTGAGTAAATCCGCCATCTGCCGTGCCGCGGCCTGGATGTGCTGCAAATGCACCGCTCGCTTCGCTTGGCTGATCTGGGCCGCGTGTTTTTCCAGGAGTTGGGCCGCGGCGAGGATCGTGCTGAGCGGCGTGCGAAATTCGTGCGAGGTCGTCGAGATGAAGCGTGATCGCAGCTCGCTCAACTCTTTCTCTTTGGCCAACGCCGTGCGCAGCGCCGCTTCCGCCTGCTTGCGCTGGGTGATATCGCGCGCAATCGCTAACACCAGGTTGCCCGACACGCCGACGATTCGCTGCGTACTGATCTCCAACGGTATACGCGTCCCGTCCTTGTGCAGGTCAACCGTTTCAAAAACCTGCCCCGTCGCTAATTCGCCTTTGACCACCTGGCCCAGCACGCCGCGAATCTCCGGCGGCATCAGATCGGGGACCTTCAGGGCGAGAAGCTCCGCCCGGCTGTAGCCCAACATCTCACAGGCCCGGGTGTTCACATCCAGGATCTCGTCCTCCTCGTTTTCCACGAAGATGGCATCGTTGGCCTGCTCGATCAGCAGTCGCAACCGGCTTTCGCTGGCGCGCAGCGCCGCCTCGATGCGGCGGCGTTTCGCGGCTTCGGCCTCCAACTGTTCGTTCGTAGCCGTCAACTGGGCGGTGCGCTCGCGGACGCGCTGCTCCAAACCCTGATTCAGCCGGTGGATTTCATCTTCAGCCCGCTTGCGCTCGGTGATGTCACGGCCCGCAACCGTGACGCCCACGATGGGGTCACCCACACGAATGGGGGTGAAGCGATATTCCATGAACCGCGGCGCTGGGGAAAATTGGGCCGCGGCTTCGATCGCGAAGCTTTCTCCTTGCAAGGCCCGGTCGTAATGACCCTGCCATGTCGCGGCGCCCCCCTTGGGTAGCCCATCGGTCAGCACAGACGCTCCTGGCTCAAGCGCGCGGCCGAGTCCAGCGACAATACCCTGGCGGAAAGCGGCATTGCCGATGATCAGGCGATACTGAGAATCTACCGCCCACACCCGGTCTTCGGAGTTCTCCAACAAACTCAGGAGATCGGCCTCCTTGCGCCGCAGGGCTTCTTCGGAGCGGTTGCGTTCGATGGCATAGCGCAACGCTCGGACAAGCAGGGTGCGGTTTACCTGACCTTTGATCAGGTAATCTTGCGCGCCTTCACGCACCGCGTGTATGGCAACATCCTCGTCATCGAAGCCGGAAAGGATGGTGATGGGCAAGTGCGGCGCGCACGCACGCACCTGAAAGAAGGTGTCCAGACCACTGCCGTCTGGCAGCGTCAGATCGAGGAGGATCGCATCAATGCCGCCGCCGGCCAGGCGTTCCCGCGCCGCGGACAGACGCTCGACGCGCTCCAGTTCAAACTGAGCGCCTCTGGTACTCGTGAGGTTCTCACGGATCAGCCGGGCGTCGCCATCATTATCCTCGATCAACAAGACCCGGATGGCCTCCCGCGGCGGCTGGTTGGTTCGGGCGAGATGTGTAGCCATGAATTGGCGCCTCGTGGCGCTGTGCCGGCAAACTATTACCGGGAACCGCTAAACTATATCAATTGTAATCGGATTCCGTGAAATCTACAACTGTTCGCTGCGCGCTACGCGGCCTATTTGTGTGAAATTACATAAGCGCGGGGCAGCGGTCACTCCGTGGCTTCTTTCCACTCGCAACTGAGCGTGACTGCGCACCCGCAATGCCAAATGTACCGGCGCAGCCGCGGATGCCCACGCTCAAAGTTACATTTGGAATTGCTGCGCTATCCTCACGTGAGTTGACAAAATCATCATGTCAGTGTATAGTGCAGTGGATATCGTCTTTTGGCTTCCCCCGGTCGAAGCTGATGTCGGTGGAGGCGCATGTCCATCGCACCTGTCTCTGATGATCTAAAGCAATCGCCCTTTCCCCCTGCCATCCTGTCGGTCCTGGATCTGTGGCAGGCCGTGACGGAGGCCAGGTCACTGCCCGATGCGGCCATGACGCTGGCCCACTTGGCCGCGACACTGAGCGGTTGTGATAGCGCCTCCCTGCTCCTGGGCCTAACGAAGCTACAAGCCTACACCTGGCCTGAAACCTGGCGGCTGACGCGCGACGTGCGGGCAGAACCGCCCCCGAACATTGCCGGCACAGGGCCGCACATCCTCACCCCGCCGATTGGATTCGCGCTGGAAAATGACAGAGCTGAGTCATGGATTCCTGGCGCGGCCATCGTGTTGTCACTCGCAAGCGGTCAGGAGATGACTGGCCAGGCCCTCTTGTGTTGGCGGCGGGCGCCTGAGACCTTGCCGGGCGCGGAGTGCTTGCGGGCGATCGGCCGATACGCCGCGCAGGGCTTGCGTGACACAATGCGCTGGCAAGCTGCGCAGCGGAGGGAGCGCTACCTGACCCTGGGGTTTGACGTTATCTCAGTCATCAGCCGCGCGCGCACGCTGACGGAGTTGCTCGAGGCGGTGCTTGGCCACATGCTGCATGGCTTGGGGCACGGAGCCGGCGCGATCTACCTGGTTGGAGCGGAGCCGGCGCACTTGGTGTTAGGGGCGGCGACGGGCGATGCGCCATCCGGTTGGCCGGCCGCCGGAAGCGGTTGGCCCCGCACACTACCGGACGCGGCGGGCTGGATGCCCTGTGAGTTTCCGCCTGCCACGACTGCGCCGCGGTTGTCGAGTGCCGAACAACCCTGGTCCGCGATCCCGTTGGCCTCCTCAGACCATACACGGGGATTGATCTTTCTGGCAGGTTCTCACCATCACGAGACGCCAGACGTTATAGGACAGGTGTTGCGGGTGCTGGGCTTCCTGTTGGGCATGGCAACGGAGCACTTGCGCACGCGTGAGGCCCTGGAAGGTGCATTGTTGGAGCGAAACACACGCTGGGCTGCGCTGTATGAGATGTCGGAAGCCTTGTCGTTTTCCCTGGACAGCGGCAGCCTGCTGGACGAGATCGTGCGCCGCAGCGTCCAACTTC
>CAZYHE010000185.1:2520-8187 GCA_964647225.1 uncultured Anaerolineales bacterium | reverse complement strand
ATGCGCTTTACGGAGCCATCAAGAATGGCCGGGTCGCGGGCCATCCCGCCTGGGAAGATTATATCGTTTGGAAGAACAAGGAGGCTCATATTTCGCAACTCCGCGCGCTTGCCGAACGAGGTTAACGCATGCTCGCCACCTATCAGCGACTTGTTTCTCTGGCTCTGCGGGAATTCCCCGATGTGGTGAGCCAAACCAGCTTCATCGGTGGCACCGCGGCGAACCCAAACAAACTGCGAATCACGTTGAAGGATGGTTCCTTTGTAGAAGTTTGGCTCTCAGCAGACGGTGATTATGCTTATCACTGGGAACAGCGCCGGCAACGCGGGCGGTTGTTTCGCTGGGATAACGCGCCTCATCATCCGCATGTGGGCACATTCCCGGATCACTTTCACGATGGCGATGAGGCAACGATCCGGGAAAGCCATCTCGCCAGTGATTCAGTCACCGCGTTGAGATTCGTGCTGGTCTTCGTTCGGAATGAGTTGCGGTGATGCTCGTTCCTACGCCTTTAGTCCTCCCGCTGTAATCCCCTGCACATACTGCTTCATCCCCAACGAGAACAACACGACCAACGGCACCGCGGCCAGGATATATGCCGCCATCTGTGGGCCGATGTCGGTGATGCCCATGTCGGAGGTGAACTGCGTGAGCGCCACCGCGACCACCTGGCGGCTGGGGCTGGAGATCACCACCAGCGGCCACATGAACTGGTTGTAGGTCGTCACCAGGCGCACGACCGCGACTGTCACCAGGATGGGCACGGAGAGGGGTGCGGCGATGCGCAGAAAGACCGCCAGTTCCGATGCGCCGTCAATGCGCGCCGCGTCGAAGAACTCCTCGGGCAGCGTGGCGAAGAAGCTGCGGCAGAGTAGCAGCGCAAACACCTGCCCGCCGGATGTCCACGGCAGGATCAGCGCCCAGTAGGTGTTCTGGAGATGCAGGTTGTAGATCAGCACGTAGGCCGGGACGAGGGTCAGGATCGGCGGGATCATCAGCAGCGCCAGGATCGCGGTGTAGATGATCTCCTTGCCCGGAAAGCGATGGCGGGCGAATACGTAGCCACTGAGGCTGGCAAAGACCAGCGTCCCGACCGTCGAGATCGTCGTCGTGATGATGGAATTCCACATCGGCCGCCAGATCGCCTGTGCGCCGTAGACGAAGTTGCCCCAGCGCACGGGGTTGGGCAGGCTCCAGAAGCGGCCGTAGATCTGACCATTGTCCTTCAGGGAAAGGATCGCCAAGTAGATCAACGGGACGTAGGTCAGGATGAGCAGGACGGCCAGGATGATGAACATGGTCGTCTGTTTCAGGCGTTCCTGGGTCCGATGTCTGCTGCCCTGGCTGGGGAGCGTCTTTGCGTGTGTCATTGTGAACTGGCGACCGAGGTCGCGGCTAAGGAGCCTTCGGCTGCGATGTCGGCCTGCGCCGACCGGGGCGCGTCGCCCGCGGGCCGCGTCCATGCAGGTGGACGCCCGGCGCCGCTGCGCCGCTGAGCCGCGATTTCAATCGCTTCCTCCTTCTGCCGTATTCCGCGGCGAATTTCCCCGGCCTGTCTGATGCTTTCCGTCAATTTTGCGAATGCCTCGTCTTTCACGCCTCATACTCCATCGAAGATCGCACAAACCGCATATTCACCACCGTGCCCGCCAGGATGATCATGAACAGGATCATGCCGATGGCCGAGGCCGCGCCCATGTTGTACATGCGCATCGCCATGTAGTAAAGTTCGAGCGCGGGGGTGTAGGTGGCCGAGCCTGGCCCCCCGCCCGTCGTCAGATAAACCACCTCGAAGGTCTGCACCGCGCTGATGAAATTCAGGATGAGCAGCAGCTTGATCTGGCCCATCAGCATCGGCATGTCAATGTGCCAGAAGCGCTGCAGGCCGTTGGCGCCGTCCACTCGGCTGGCGTCGAAGATCTCCTCCGAGATGCCGATCAGCCCGCCGTAGAAGATCAGCAGGGCGAAGGCGCTGACCCACGGGAAGCCGATGAAGATGATCGAGCCGAGCGCCACGTTGGCGTCGCCGTACCAGGTGCGCGCCCACTCTGGCCGGCCCAGGGCGATCAAGGTTTGGTTCAGGAGGCCGATCGTCGGGTCGTAGATGTTGTTCCACAGCAGGATCTCGACGACCACCGGCAGGACGAGCGGCACGATGAAGAGCGTGCGCAGCCAGTAGCGCGCCCGGTCGTGGCGCAGGTTGAAGACCAACTCGGCCACCAGCAGCGGCACGCTGAGGGTCTTCAGGATTTGGACGATCACCAGGACGACGGTGTTCTGGAAGCTGGAGATGAAAAAGCGATCCTTCAGCAGCAGCTCGAAGTTCGCCAGCCCCACCCACTCGGTGCGCGCGCCGGGGCTCCATTCGGTGAACGCGTGGTATAGCCCGGAGAAGGCCGGGTAGTAGTTGAAGGTCAGGAGCAAGAGCAAGGTCGGCAAGATCATCGCATACGAGATGCGCGCCTGCCACATCCGGCGGCCCAGATCGCGCGGCCCGGCCATGCCCTGTTCCCACAGTCGGCGCCCGCCCGCCGTCCGGCGCACCGCCAGGGCCGTCGCCGCCACGACGACCGCCAGGCCAGCGACGGCGGCCACGAGCGTGATGCCCTGCCGCGTCTGGCTGGCAGATTGGCTGGCCCCCGCCGCGCTCCGGTCGAGCGCCTGCGCCGCGTTGGCCGCGGTGCCCAGCACCAGGAGGCTGCCATCCCCCGACAGGGCGACGGCCAGCGTCTCAGCGCCGGGCTTGAAGACTTGGAGCAGCTTGCCTTCGCCATCCAAGAGGTAAGCCTGTTTGTCGTCTGAGCCGGCCAGGATTGTCCCGCCATCCTGCGAGAGCGCGACGCTGTTCACGACCTTGCCGGTTTTGTAGGCCCACAGGCGCTTGCCGCCGGTCCCATCGAGCAGCGTCACCAGTCCATCGCTGGTGCCCGCGACGATCCTGGCCCCGTTGGGCGTCACGGCCACCGATCGCACGTCGTAGTCGAGGCGGCTTTGCAACAACTGCTCGCCCGCCCGATCGTAGATGGTGACATACCCGTCGTCCGAGCCGATCACCACGCGGGCGTTATCACCGGCGCCGTAGATCGCCACGCCGGTGACGCCGATCCCCAGGTCTTCCTGCCATAGCAGTTTGCCCCGGCCATCGAGCACGTAGAACGAGCGGTCATCGGAGGTGGCGGCGACCAGCGAGCCGTCATCGGCGACCGCGGCGTTGTTCATGGCCCGGCCAGCCTTGTGCTGCCAGAGCGGCTTGCCGGCTTCGTCCAGCAGGTAGACGTTGCGATCTTCCGATGCGACGGCGGTCCAGCGGCCGTCCGGCGAGATGTCCACCCCCAGCACGCTATTGGCCGCGGTGAACTGCCAGACCAGCTTGCCCGACCGGTCGAAGGCGCGCGCCAGGTTATCGCGCGCGCCCAGGATGATCCGGCCGCCGTCCGCGGTCACCGATGCCGACTGCACCCGGCCGCCGGCCGCGAACCGCCAGAGCAGCCCGCCGCCGTCCTGCGCGCGGGCGGGCGCGGCGAGCAGCGGGACGAGCACCGCAATGAGCAGAGATAGTCGCAGCAGTTGCTGTATCTTCATATTTGGGGACACTTCGGTTTCGAGGCTTCAGCCGGTCTCACGCTCAATGAGCGCAACCGGCTAAAGCCTCGAGTCCAAATGATCGTCTGTTGTCCGTTATTCATCATTCATCATTCATCATTCACCATTCGCCCGGCGTCCGTCTCAGTATGGCCCGCCCGCTACCCACCCCGGCGGCCGCTTCTCGGGATGCTTGATATCTTCGGCTGTGAAGTTCAGGTACTTCAGCAACCCGTCCCAGTTGTCCTCCAGGAGCTTCTGATATTTGGTCGAGAAGTCCTTCGAGGACAGCTTGCCGGCGAAGAAATCCTGCACCATGATGGCCCATTCGCGCTTGGTCGGCTCGTAGAACCAGAAGCCGCGGGCCACCTTGTCGGCCGGCGCGCCCGGCTTCTCGTAGTTGCCGACGAACGGTTGGCTGCCCAGGATCTTCTGCCACTTCTCAGGCAACTCGACCCCCTTGATGATCGTCGGCCCCTGGATGCCGCCCTGGAGGTTCTTGGTATCGAGCTTGTTGTCCAGGAAGACCCGCATCCCTTGCGTGCTGACCCAGAACATGACGAAATCCACTTCCAGGTCGTTCTGTTTGCGGTCCTTCTTGGGGATCGCCAGGTAGCCGGACGGTAGTTCGTTGGCGCGTGCCTTACCCTGGACGCACTTGCCTTCCATGGAGGGGAAAGCGAACGTCCCGATTTCGAACGCCGTTGCCGCCTTGGCCTGATCCTTCGTCACCGCGGAGGGATCAGCGTAGGCGCCTTCGGCCAACGCTTTAACATCCTTCTCGAACTGGGTGAAGATGCGGCCGGTATCCAGGCGCATCACGGCCTTACCCGTCAGGAAGAGCGGATAGCTGTCCTTCAGGCCGAGGAAGCCATCGGGCACGAAGCCGTTTTCGAGCTTGAAGATCTTGCCGATCTGCTCCATCATATCGGCCGTGCATTCGTTATCGAAGCGGATCTTGCCATCTTTGAGCGCGGCCAGGTGGCGCACGACGTTGACGGATACCTTGTCGGGGTCATCGTTGCGCGGGTCGGCGGGGTCGTACTTCCACTTGCTGTCAATCGCTTCCTGGTAGCACCAGTCGCCGGGCTGGCAGCGCGCCAGTTCCACATCGGCGCGGCGATACTGATCCATGGCCGAACGCATCAACCACGGCAGCTTGCCGCCGCCCCAGATGCGATCGGTGACGCCTTCCTGTGCGATGCAGGTGTAGCCAGCCGCCTTGAGCTTGGCGCACCAGTCCACGAACTGATTCCAGGTGGGCTGGGGCGGCACATTGGTGATGCCGGCCTTCTTGAAGGCGTCTTTGTTGTAGACCCAGAAGGTTTGGTTCGACATGTACGGCAGATAGTACAACTCGCCCGTGGTTTGGTCACGGCTCAAGTTGAGCGCCCACGTCTCGAAGCTATCTTCCCACTTCTTGCCCGTATAGGGATTGACCTTGTTCATGTAGGGCGCCCAGTTCAGGATGCGCCCTTCCTGGATCAGATCGAGGAAGTGGGGGTTCTCCAGGATCGAGACGCGCGGGTTGCCGGCGGCGAACTGGGTGCGCACCCACTGGAGGTAGCTGTCTTCACCGCCGGGCGGCCGTAGCTCGACCAGCACCTTCACCTTCGGATGCAGCTTCATGTAGGCATCCGCCAACGCCTGGTAGGTCTGCACATCGCTGGATTGGATGCTAATGACGATTTCGCCTTCCAGTTCGGCCTGGGTCTGCTCGGCCTTCTGGATGGCGACCACACCCGGCGTCGCGGTGGGTGCGGCGGCGGGGGCCTTCGTCGCGGCGGGCGCTTGCGTTGCCGCGGGCGCCTGTGGGGCCGGGGCCTGTGGCGCGGGCGCAGGTGCGCACGCCGCCAGCAGCAGCGACAGCACAGTGACCATTACAAGTAAGCGACCGAGTCTTTCCTTGAGCATCATTTTGCCTCCCTGTGAGATATGCTGGCTGATATTGCAGTGAGTCTACTGCCGTTCCAACACCAACACCCAATCCTGGAATACCGGCGGCTTGGGCACGACATAGTCCGCGCCGCCGGCCACCGTGCCCAGGTCATGCGCCGCGCCGTTGGTCGGGTCGAAGTAGGTGGC
>CAZYHE010000185.1:0-2510 GCA_964647225.1 uncultured Anaerolineales bacterium | reverse complement strand
CCGGCGTCGCGGTGGGCGCGGCGGCGGGGGCCTTGGTTGGTTCAGCCGGGGGCGGCGCTTGTGGTGCGGCGGGTGCGGGCGCACATGCCGCAAGCAGGATGGCTGCGATCACCATGATGGCAATCAAGGCGTGCTGCGATCTTCTAAGCATGGCGGTTTCCTCCTTGTCTATGAATGAAGATAGAGATTCAGAGTCTATCACCGACTGCGACCGTTCTCGATGTCCTATTGTCGTTCCAAGACCAACACCCAATCCTGGAATACCGGCGGCTTGGGCACGACATAATCCGCGCCGCCTGCTACGCTGCCCAAGTCGTGCTCCGCGCCGTTCACCGGGTTGAAGTAGCAGGCGCGGTAGGTAACGTCCGCTTCCAGCCCTTTGATGAGCATCGCGCCGCGCCAGGCGATCCACGACGCCTCGGCCGGGATGTAGATCACGCGGACTTGTCCCGGCACGCCGGCGGCGTAGGGGAGCATCCGCTTGTCCTTCTCTTGGTGCGGTTCGACCCACTCGTGATGCGTCTCGAACTTCGCCCACGGGTAGCGTTCCAGCAGCCGTTTAGCGATGCCTAATTGGCCGGAGCCGGGGAGCGCCGCGGCCTGATCCCACGGCCGATTGCCCCAGGATGAGCCATGCGGCGATGCGCCGTAAGGTACTTCGCGGCCGTTCACTTGCCAGATGCCGTTCGCGCCGTAGGTGTGGCCCATCGCGCCGGCGAGCATCACCGTCCAGAAGATGAAGCGCTGGATCTCTTCCCGGCTCGATTCCATGATCCCCTCGTAATTGACCTCGCCGATGAGCACGGGGAGCTTGGGTTCGGCTGCCAGCGATTCTTCGACAGCCTGGACGCTGTTCGCCAGGGTGGGGTAGCCGCTGTGCCCGGTCTGGAGCATCTCGAAATCGAGGACCGCCGGATCGTCCACCTGCTGCCGGCCGAAGCGCGTCGGGTGGATCGTGATCGGGTGCTTGTTGGGGTCGAGCGCCCGGATCGTTTGTACCAGGTCTGACCACTCTGCTTGTCGCCCGCGTTTCCATGCGTCGGTATCGCGCTGCGGATCTTTCAGCAGATAGTAGTTCATCATCGCTTCACCGGCCGCGCACCAGGTAACCGGATACGCGCTGTAGCGGGCGACGATGTTGCGCCAATGCTTCTTCAGCACATCCTTGCCGGCGAAGTCCATGAAGTAGCCCCACTCGCCGACGATGCATGGCACGATCCCGGCGCGCACCAGGTGGGCGATGCGCAGGTCGGCCATGTCGAAGTACGCGGGGTTGATGCGGGAGAAGTCCTTCGTCCAGGGGAAGCCGGCTTCGTTCATCCCCCGCTCGTCGTACCAGTCCATGTCCGGGTAAAGCCCGGCGACGATCTGGACGGCGGTGAAGCCTTTGGCGACCCGGTCGGCGGTGAGCTGCTGGAAATCGGCGGGCCAGCTCAGTCGTTTCGTGAAGCCCATCCACCAGGTGTCGGCCAGCCAGAAGAAGGGCGTGCCGTCGGCGTGCTCGAAGTGGCGGTGGTCGGCCGCCGTGCGCAGTAAGCCGCGGCGCAGCAGCGGGTTGTCGCCGGTATAGCGCGCGGCCAGCAGCGTGCCGGTTTGGCCGTGCAGGTCGGCGTTGCCCGTGTCCGAGCAGACGGTGCGATAGGTGTACTGCCCGATCTGTCGGGGCGCAAAGCGCACGCGCCAGGTCTGGTCGCCGGCCCAAAACGCCGGAACGGTCAGTTCTTGGCCGTCCGGGTCGGTAACGATCACATCCAGTTCGGCATCGTTGAACGGGTCGGCGTACGTTTTGCCGGAGGTGTACGCCCATTCGGTGACGCAGTTGCGACGAGTGTAGAGCATAGTTGGCCTTCCCTCTGTGCGCCGGTTTCAATCGGCGCCTGATATGCCAAACCTGTTGAAACAGGTTGGCCCCCACGACGCAGTGCGTTTCAACGCACTTGGCGTATCAGCCGCCGATTTCAATCGGCGATGCATCAATCGGCGGCTCTTCGAGCATCTCCATCACGCGCTGGCGATACGTCAGATCACGATCGGGCAACTCCGGGAAGAGCCGCGCGCCCTCCTCCCAGAAATGCCGCTTACCCCGGCCGCGCGCCTTCCCCTCGGCCGTGTGCATGTCCAGGGCATAGTCGGGGATGACCGGCCGGGCGGTCCCAGCCTCGACCGCCTGGATCACCCAATTGACCATCTCGTCGCTGGTGCGATCCTTCGTGCAACCGCACAGATAGCGCACCGCATGGACGGCGAACAGCTTGCGCTCGCCCATGCTGCGGTCGAAAGTCGTGACCATCTGGTGGAGCGCGTTCAGCATCACTGGGGCCGATGGCTCGCCGAAGCCGACATCTTCCACCGAGATGACCAGCAGCCGCTTCCACAGATAGTCCTCCAGCGCGGGGCTGGTGATGACCATCTCGTAGGCCAGGAGCACCGCGTTCTCGGTGTGGCCCCGGCGGATTTCCTTCTGCAGCGCCGAGATGACCTGGTCGGCGGGCAGGCCGTGGTAGGTCTTG
>CAZYHE010000184.1:3453-8199 GCA_964647225.1 uncultured Anaerolineales bacterium | reverse complement strand
CCGACAATCCCAACTTACACTGAGAACGTGGCGAGGTGTATTTTAGCCCAAAAATGCCCGCTCCCCGGTATACCGCGCCACCGCTTCAGGATCAAGCGCCAGCCCCAACCCCGGCGCGGCGGGGATCGGCAGCATGCCGTCCGCGTCCAACTGCCAGGGCCGCGCCACGATCCCATCCACATACGGCGAGCCGTGGAGATACTCGACCAGGTCGGTGTCGGGGAAGGCGGAGGCCAGTTGCAGATCGGCGGCGACCCCCACGGCGGTGTTCCAGCCGTGCGGGATGAAGCGCACGCCGTGCTCCCCCGCCATCCACGCGATGCGCCGCTCCTCGCTGATGCCGCCGACCTTGGTCACGTCTGGCTGGACGATGTCGAATGCGCCGGCTTCGAGCCACGGCTGGAACGATTGTCGCCGCGTCAGCACCTCGCCGCCGGAGATGGGCAGGGGCGCGGCCCGGCGCAGTGCGATATAGTCGGCCAGCGCGTCCGGCTTGAGCGGCTCCTCGAACCAGTACACGTCGTATTCGGCCAGCATTGCGGCGGTGCGCAGCGCCCACTTGAAGCCGTGCGGCCAGAACGCATCGCTGCCGCCCGCGTCCACCATCAGCTTGCATTCCCCGCCGACCGCCTCCCGCGCCGCCCGCACGATCGCCTCGTCGAGCGCGTGGCTCACCTTGCCGAACGGCCCCCAACCGATCTTGAACGCCCGGAACCCCTGCGCCCGGATCGCCGCAAGCTGCTCGGCCAGCGGCTCCGGCTGATCCATCAAGATCGAGGCATAGGGCTGCACCCGGTCGCGATAGCGGCCGCCCAGCAACCGCCCCACCGGCTGGCTGGTCGCCTTACCCAGGATGTCCCACAGCGCGATGTCAATCCCGCTGATGGCGTGGGTGAGCGAGCCGCCGCGGCCCATCCAAAAAGTGTTCTGGTGCAGCTTCTCGCTGACCCGCTCCGGCTCCAGCGCGTTCTCGCCCAGGTAAAGCGGCTCCAGCACCCCCAGCGCGGCCTTGACCAGCCCGTCATTCGAGAAGACGCTGCCGTAGCCAACCAGCCCTTCGTCGGCGAACACCGCGATCAGCGTGTGGACGCACTCTTCGGGCCGAATTTCGTTGCTCCAGCCCCCCTCCGGCGTCACCCCACGCAGCCCGGCCGCCCGGATTTCACGGATTCTCATGGTTAACTCCACAGCCGATCCCACGACCGCTCGTTGTCCCAGCCATCGGTCGGCGTGTCGAAGAAGATCGGCGCGGCGGGGTTGAGGTGGGCGCGGAACAACTCCTCGTTGATGCCATCGAAGCCCAGGCCTGGCGTCTCCGGCACCGCGATGTGGCCGTCTTGCACCAGCGGCTTCGGCAGCCCTGTCACCAGGTCGTCCCACCAGGGCACATCCGACGCGTGGTTTTCCAGCACCAGGAAGTTCTCGGTGGCCGCGGCGCAGTGGACGCTGGCGAGGGTGGCGATGGGCGAGGCGGCCATGTGCATCGCCATCGCCACGCCGTGCTCCTGCGCCAGGTCGCCGATCTTCTTGGTCTCCAGGATGCCGCCGGACGTGGCGAGGTCGGGATGGATCACCGCCACGCCGCGCGCTTCGAGGAGCGGCCGGAAGCCTTCCTTGAGGTAAATGTCCTCGCCGGTGCAGATCGGCGTCGTCACCGCGCGGGAGAGCGCCACGTACTGGTCGGTGTATTGCCAGGGGAGCATGTCCTCGTACCAGGCCAGGCCGAAGCGGTCGAGCGCCTGGCCCACCCGGATGCACGACGCCAGCCCGATGTGGCCGAAGTGATCCGCGGCGAGCGGTACGGCATAGCCGATCACGTCGCGCACCGCGGCCACGTATTCCACCAGGAATTCGATCCCACGGGGCGTCACCTGGATGCCGGTGAAGGGATGCTGCACCTGGTTCGTCTCCAACATGCCGGGCGGCGCGCTCAACGCGCCCGGCACATCGCGCAGCAGCCCGATGCCGACATCCATCTTCAGGAAGCGATAGCCGAGCGCCATCCGCTCTTGCAGCCGGCGGCCCATGGCGGCCCCGTCCTGCTCGGTGGGCGTGTCGCAATAGCACAGGATGCGATCGCGGAACTTGCCGCCGGCCAATTGGTACGCGGGCACGCCATAGGCCTTCCCGGCCAGATCCATCAGCGCCATCTCGACCGCGGTGACGCCGCCGGCCTGCCGGGCATGATGCCCGAACTGCTTGATCTTGCGGAAGAGCTTATCTACGTTGCACGGGTTCTCGCCCAGGATGCGGTTCTTGAGCAACAGCGCGTAGCTGGCGCTGGCCCCGTCGCGCACTTCGCCGTAACCGGAAAGGCCCTGGTTCGTGTCAATGCGGATGATCGTCGCGCGGAACGGCGCGCCGACGATGTTGGCGATGCGCATGTCGGTGATGCGCAGTTGCGATGGGCTGGAATAGACCGAAACGGTCTGGGCTGTCGGTGCAGTGGTCAAGCGTACTCCTTATCGTTTGCGCAGCTCTTCCCGGTCGGGCGGCGGCGCGGGTTTCGGCGCGCGGGATGGCGCCCGGTCTTCAGTTGGCCGCGCGTCATCGTCCGTCGGCGCTTCGATCGCCGCCGGCGCCTCGTCGCTCGGCATGTCCCATTCCTTCACGATGCCAATCTTGCTCGTGATGCAGGACGCGGACTGCACGATGGAGACATCATCCACGAACCAATTGCTGACCAGCGAATCGTCCGTCGTGGCGCGGAAAGCAAGCGTGATGGCTTTACCCGCGTAGGTAGATAGATCGGGCCGCTGATTGACCCACCCGGTGGTCTGGGTCGTGCTGCACAGGTTGATCTTCGCCAACGTCTTGGTGACGCCAGCCGCCGTCACGTTCACATACGCGTAGTCGTAGCCGCAGGTGTCGCTGGAATGAATCTGGCGCCAGAACGAGAGGATCGCCCGCTGGCCCGCAGGCAATGTCAACGACTGGCGTAGTTCAGCCGTCTCCTTGTCGGCGCCGCCCAGCCACGCCAGATAGCTGGCAGAACGCGGCATCACCGTGCTGCTGCCGCAACTCGTGGCGGTGCAGATCAACGGATAGCCCAATGCAGAGGACTCCGCCCAAACCTGGCGGCCTTGCTCGAAGTTGCCGTTGAGCAGGCGGTTGACGCATGCGGCCGCGGGCGTCGGAGTCGCGGTGGCCGTCGGTTTCGGCGTCCGCGTCTGGGTCGGCGTGCGCGTTGGCGTCACGGTGCGCGTGCGGGTCGCCGTGGCCGATGGACCAGGGGTGCGCGTGCGCGTCGCCGTAGGGGTGCGTGTGCGTGTCGCCGTGGCCGTGACGGTCGGCGTGGATGTCGGCCCCGGTGGAACGTTGCCGCCGATGAAGGCGGTGTAAAGCAGCCGGTTGGGCGAGCCGGTCCCCGCGTTCGTGATCTTGCCGGCTGTCGCGTTGGCGGTCAATGCCTGAGCCACCTGGGCCGCCGTCGCCCCCGGATTGGCGGACAGGTAAAGCGCGGCTGCGCCCGCTACGTGCGGCGACGCCATTGAAGTGCCGCTGTAGGTTGCCGTGCCCGTGTCGCTGGCGCTGGAGGCAGAAGTGATGCTCGATCCCGGCGCGAAGAGATCCAGACACGTACCGTAATTGGAGAAGGACGAACGACCATCGGCGCTGGTGCTGGCGCCCACCGTCAGCGCCTCGGCTGTGCGGCTGGGCGAACCGTTGCACGCGTTGGTGTTTTCATTACCGGCGGCTACCGCGAAGATCACACCGCGCGCTATCGAATTGCGGACCGCGGCGTCGAGCGCAGTTGACACGCCGCCGCCCAGGCTCATGTTGGCGACGGCCGGCCGGCTGGCGTTCGCGGTCACCCAATCCACCCCGGCGATGACGCCCGATGTCGAACCTGAGCCTTCGCAGCCCAAGACGCGCACCGGATGCAGCGTGACCTGCTTGGCGACGCCGTAGGTCGTGCCGCCGACCGTGCCGGCCACGTGCGTGCCATGACCGTTGCAATCGTGCGTGCCTTGACCGTCGTTGATCGCGGTGTATCCGTTGCCGACCCGGCCGGTGAACTCACGATGCGTAGCGCGAAGCCCTGTGTCAATGATGTACGCATGAACCCCTGCGCCCGTCGCCGTATAAGTGTAGTTGCTGTTCAGGGGCAGGTTGCGCTGGTCAATCCGATCCAGGCCCCACGTCGCGTTGGGCTGCGTGACGGCCAGCGGCGCCACCGCAACCATCACCTGATCGGCCTCGATGTGTGCGACATTGGGGCTGCGCCGCAGCGCAGCTACTGCGCTCGGCGGCAGCGCGGCCGCGAATCCCACCAGGGCCGCCGAGTAGCGTGCGGTGACTTCAATGCCGGCCTGGGCCAGACCATCGGGGCGGGTGAGCGTTGCGTCATCAACCGGCGCGCGCTGACCGGCGGCCAGCAACGCCGCGCGCGCGCCCGCGGCAAGCGCGGCTTTCACCGCATCCGGCCCGCTGCCCGCGCGCAGCACAACGATGTAACGTCCCGAGATGGCCCGCGGCGCGTCCACGGCCATCAGCGGCGCGATCGGCGCGCCATCGGCCGGCGTCGGATTGATGGCAGACGCCTCAGTGCGTGAGGTTGCCGCCAACAGGATGTCGGCGCCGCAGATAACGAGGAGTGCGCACGCCACCACACTGGCCAGTAGCCAACGGCGTGGGCCGTTGGTCAGAGCACAACAAGCGGATGAACCCGACATAGGCTTTTCTCTCCTGGATAAAATTTGAGTGTCCTCTCCGCTTTTTGTCTTACTGACAAACTTTTTGAGG
>CAZYHE010000184.1:0-3443 GCA_964647225.1 uncultured Anaerolineales bacterium | reverse complement strand
GCTGAAATTGCTTGCCGCAGAAACCACGAATAGCTTAATCCTGCAGAACGCAGCACTACTCCACCCAAGAACACTGCGAACAAAATCGCCAGAATTGCGAGACATAGATTCACCAGGATCATTGCAACCCGGCTTTTCGCTCCAGCACTCAGTGGCACGCTGGTTCGCGGGTGAGGATCGATCCTATTCGACATTGTTATTACCTACATCCTCACAAAACGATCGGCATCCAGCACAAACACGGTCGCGCCATACGACGGCATACCGCTCTCCACGGGCCGCGCGTCGGCGCGGGCGCGGCAGTTCGCCTGGATGATCTTCAGGACGTCATCCACTTTCTCGGCATCTACGCCGATGAGCAGGGTGACGTTGCCCCGGCGGAAGAAGCCGCCGGCCGTATTCAGCCGCGTCACGCGATAGCCAGCCGCAACCAACCCACCGGCCACGGGATCCGCATCTTCGTTTTGGAGGATGGCAAGTAACAGGTTCATTTGGAGGCTCCCTTCATTGGAAATGCGCTCAGACGCAGGTTGGCTCGGTTGACGCACAGCGTAGCGCGTGTCGGTCGCCGGCGGCGCGGAACCGCCCCGCAGCCGCACGAAGCGCTGAACCGGGAACGTGAAAATGATCGCGCCGCCGATCGTCACCTCCAGGGGCATGACGACCGCCAGCGATGCGTGGGGCGCTTCGATCTGGGGCAGCGCGTTGAGGAAGGCCCGCCGGGTCTTGCACGTCGTGCGGAGCGTCTCCAAGACAAGCTCGACCTGGTCATCCTCCACGCCCATCAGGATGGTGGCGTTGCCGCGCGCCAGGAAGCTGCCGACCGAGTTGAGACGCGTGACCCGCACGCCCTTTTTGATGAGACGATCCAATAGCACATCGGCGTCTTCGGCCTGCACAATGGTTACCAGAAGCTGCATTGCCCCACCTCCACACGTTGTGAATCTCCCGCCATGCGCAGACGCACGCCGGGCGCACACCGAACGCAGGAATCATCGCCTGCCTATCGGGAGACTATCACAGATGCAAGGCCTCTGTCAAGCTATCATCGCGGGCTTCAGCAAATTGGAACCGCTGCACCTATGGCGAAGGAATTGACTATGGCGAAGGTGTTGGATATAATGATGATTAAGTGTCCCGGGCCTGGCCGTCGCCAGGCGCGAGACCTCGGGTCTTCTCGGAGGCGTCTCTTCTTCCCGTTTTTCTCATTGCGCAAAGGAGTTCTCATGACTAAGGTACGAATCACTTTCTTCCTGGCCGTCACCGCGGCGCTCGTCGCGCTCTTCGCGGCGGTGATGGCAGCGAATGCCGGCGTCTTGCCGCCGCCGGTCGCCAACCCGGCGCCACTGGCTCCGGATCGTGCTGTCGAAATGCTCGATCAATACTGGCTGGATGCGTATGCCGGCCAAGCTTCGACTCAACTGTTCACCTCGGCCCTGACCCACACGCTGCTGGCCAAGGCGCAGCCCGACGAATGTTTCGACGGCGCGGGCAATCCGTACCCGCCCGGCCCGCCCTGCGCTACCGGGCAACCCAAGGTCAACCAGGCCTACGTCTGGGGCCTGACCAAAACCGGCCCCGACCTGTGGTTTGGCACCGCGGCCAACGTGCAGTGCCTGGTGCTCGGCGGCTTCCTGGGCATCACCACCACCATCGAGACCGATTCTTACGTCTGCGAATTGGGCAGCCGCCAGACACCCCTGCCTCTACCCGACGCCGTCAAAGACTGGCGTCCGCCGAAGATCTACAAATATAACACCCAGGGCGCCGGCCTGACGCCCAAGACGCCGCCCGACCCGTTGATCGGCTCGACGATGGGGCTGCGCTCGGCCGCGACCCTGGGTAAGGTCGTGCTGCTTGGCGGACCCTCGCTTGCGCCGGGCATTAACCTGTTTGCCTATAACGCCGAAAGCGGCGCCTACCTGGGCTCGCAGCACTTTGCCCAATACAGCAATATCCGCCGCTGGCTCGAAGTTGACGGCGTGCTCTATGCCGGCGTGCAGAAGACTGCGGGCGGCGGCGCGATTTTGCGCTGGCGCGGGGATGCCGAGAACCTGACCAACCTGTTCGCGGTCGAGGAAGTCGGCAATATCGACAGCGACGCGGCCGAGCTGGCCCTGCACCAGGGCCGGCTGTATGTGGCCACCTGGCCGGCCCTGGGCGGCGTTGGCCTGCCGACGCCGGCGGGGCTGTTCATGGGGCCGGTAGTCCCCGCCGGCGGCCTGACCGCCGCCGATGCCGCGGGCTGGACCAAGGTCTGGCAGGCCACCGATTACGATCCCGACCCGGTGACCGCGGCCACCTACGGCGGCGGCGCCTTGATCTCTTACGGCGGCGACCTGTACTGGGGCACCATGCATGTGCCCTTCATGGCGACCATGGCCAACATCAAGGTCTATGGCCCGCCGGCGACCGTCACCGAGACGTTGGCTACCGTGCTGGGCACGCACCGCGCCATCAGCCTCTTCCGCGGCCGCAACTTCGACCAGCCGGGCGCGGCGAAGGTCGAGCTGCTGTACGGCCAATACATCCTGCCCAAGTACCAACCCGGCGTAGGTTGGACCCTGGCGCCCAACAACATGGGTGCCAACGGCACACCGCTCTACGGCATGTCAGGCTTCGGCAACTTCTATAACAACTACACCTGGAGCATGGCGGTCTACGATAATCAACTCTACGTCGGCACGATGGACTGGGGCTACCTGTTCAACGAGATGCTGCCCACCATTGCTTCGATCATTGCCGGCCACCCCGTGACGGTCAGCCTGCCGTTCCCGATCAACGTGCCGGGCGCGGACCTGTGGCGCTTCCGCAGCGCCAGCCAGCCGGCCCTGCCTGAGAGCATCAACGGCCTGGGCAACCCCAGCAGCTATGGCATCCGCAACCTGCTGGCAGCCGATGCGCTTTACATCGGTATGGCGAATCCTATGAACCTGCTGACCGACCCGAGCGAGGGCAAGCCATTGGGCGGCTGGGAGCTGATCAAGGGCACATCGCGCATGAGCCATCGGACCTATCTCCCGCTGTTCCTATGGTTCCGACCGCCGTCGCTGTGGCCATTTCCGTAAGTAAAGCACGGGGGGATTGACGACGCGACGGGGAGACCGGTAATAGATTTTGGATTGGCGGGCGCCGCGCTCTGGTACGACCGGGGCGCGGCGCGAAGTCTGGCAGTACCACCTACGCCACGCGCGTGCCTCTGCGGGCTGACATGCACCCCCTGTACGTCAACTGGTGCGAGGTTACGATTACCGATGAGGCCACGGGCGAACTCCTCTACCACACCGTGCTCGACCTGTGCGATATACTCTACCGCCTGGTGCGCGCCGAGTTGGTCGCCCGTCGGGCCTTCTTCGATGATCTCCAGGCCCTGACGCGCAACCTCTTCTTCCCGAGTTGGCAGGTCTTGCTCCAATTCATGGCGGCAGACTTGGAACTTGACA
>CAZYHE010000183.1:0-8215 GCA_964647225.1 uncultured Anaerolineales bacterium | reverse complement strand
TCCGTGAGCAATTGTTTCGAGGTTCAGCCACGCCCGCTCTTCGTCGCTCAGCGCCAAGTCGAGCGCCGCGAGATTCTGGGCGAATTCCGCGCCGCTCGCCGCGCCGACCAGCGGGAACACGTTCAGCGGTGAGCGCAGGATGTAGGCCAGCGCGATCTGCGGCACGGTCACGCCTTTCTGGGCGGCCAACGCCGTCGCTCGTTCCAGCCGCCGAAAGTTGACATCGTGGGAGTAAGCGGTCAGCGCCGCGCGATCCAGGATGGCCTTCGCTCCTTCGGGGTCGTCCGGCGCGATGCGACCGGAGAAGAAGCCGCGGCCCAGGCTGGAGTAGGCCAGCGCCGGCATCTGGTTAGCCTGATACCAGGCCCGCGCCGCCGCGTTCTGCGGGCCGGAGAGGGTGACGCACCCCGGCCCCCACGGATCGAGTACCTGCTCGGCCAGGCCATAGTTCGGGCTGCTGGCGGTGAATGGCTGCAAGCCGTGGGCCGCCGCGTAATCGTTGGCAGCCTGGATGCGCTCGTGCGTCCAGTTCGAGCCGCCGAATGCCCGAATTTTGCCGGCGCGCCAGTGCTCGTTCAGCGCCGCCACGATCGGCCCGACCGGCAGGCTGGGGTCGTCGCGGTGCAGCAGGTAGACGTCCACATAGTCGGTTTGCAGCCGGGCCAGCGAGTCGTGCAGGTCGGCGGCCATGTCGAACGGCGTGACCCGTTTGCGGTCGGCGTTGTGGTGGCAGCCTTTGGTGATGATCACCACCTGCTCGCGGTTGCCGCGTGCCTTCATCCACTGGCCGATGCCGCGCTCACTGTTGCCGCCGGCATATCCGTGCGCCGTGTCCAGCGCGTTGCCGCCCATCGCAAACACCGCATCCAACAGCGCAAAGCTCCGCTCCTGCTCCTGGCTCGAGATGATCATCGTGCCCAGGATCAGCCGGGCGACGGGTTTGGTGCTGCCGGGGATAGTTCTATATTGCATTGGCATAGGTTCGCTCCGGGGACGTATTGCGTATTGCGTGTTGCGTATTGCGTAGTCCGTTGGCGCGCCCGCGCGGTACATGTGACGAACGAACGGGTTACGCACTACGCACTACGTTTTCACTCAAACGGATACCTCACCCCAATCTGCCTTCTCACCTCGTCCATCGTCTCGGCGATGGCGAGGGTTTCGTCGAGCGGCATCTGGGGGCTTTCGAGTTGTCCGGCCGCGATGCACGCGGTCGCTTCCGCGATCTCGAACTGGAAGCCGTGCGTGCCGGTGGCCTCGACCGGGTCCTCTTTGGGGCGGATCAACCGGGCGGTGGTGGCGTGCCAGAACGCGGGGATCTCGATGGCACCTTCGGTCCCGTCAATGCGCGCGCCGTGCGGGCTGGGGGTGCGGACAGCGCAGGTGAGGCTGGCGATCTGGCCGCCCGCGTACCTCAGCACCATCGCGGTCTGCTCGTCCACGCCCGTCTCGCCGATGTGCGCCACGGCCTGAATCTGCGCGGGCCGGCCGAAGATCATCGAGGCGTAGGCCAGCACGTAGACCCCCACGTCGAGCAGCGCGCCGCCGGCCAGCGCGGGGTTGAGCAGCCGGCTTTCGGGATTCCACGCCGCGCGGAAGCCGAAGTCTATCGTCACCATGCGCGGCTCGCCGATGCGACCTTCCGCGATCCACTGCCGCACCTGGGCGGTGAGCGGGTTGAAGCGGGTCCACATGGCTTCCATCAGGAACAGCTTGCGTTCGCGGGCGCGTTCGATCATCAGCCGCGCCTCGCGGGCGGTGACGGCGAACGGCTTCTCGCACAGCACCGCCTTGCCCGCGTCGAGCGCCAGCAAGGTGTGCTCGCAGTGCATCGGGTGCGGGGTGGCGACATAGATCGCGTCCACGTCGGGGTCGGCCACCAGCTCGGCGTAGCTGCCGTAGGATCGTTCGACCCCGTTCTGCCGGGCGAATTCCGCCCCTTTCTCGACCGAGCGCGAGCCGACCGCCACCAGCCGCGCGCCGGGCACAAGTTTGGCATCGGTCGCGAACTTGCCGGCGATCCGGCCCGCGCCGAGGATGCCCCAACCAACGGTGTGATTCATGGTAGACTCCTTTTGTAGGGCGATTTGTCAAATCGCCCTATGCGCTTACGCGCGCCAGCGCGGCCCGCATCCGCTCCAGCGCTTCCGCCAGGATCGCGCGCGGGCAGCCGAAGTTGAGCCGCACGAAGCCATCGCCGCCCTGGCCGAAGGTCGCGCCCTCGTTCAACGCTACTTTGGCTTGTTCCAGGAAGAACTTGCCCGGCGCGACGCCGGCCGGGAGGCCCGCCTGCCGGCAGTCAAGCCAGGCCAGGTAGGTGCCTTCCAGTGGGCTGATTGCCAGTTGCGGCAACTTTTCGGCCACGTACTGGTAGACGAAATCGCGGTTGGCTTCCAGATAGCGCAGGCAGGCGTCGAGCCACGGCTGCCCGTCGCGATAGGCGGCCAGCGCGCCCACGTAGCCCAGGCTGTTGACGTGCCCGGCCAGCCCTTTGTGCGCGTCCTGGTAGCGTTTGCGCAGCTCCTTGTTCGGGATGATCGCGACGGCGCAGCCCAGGCCGGGGATGTTGTAGGTTTTGCTCGGCGCCATCACGGTGATGGTGCGCGCTTCGATTTCTGGCGCGAGTGAGGCGATGGGCCGGTGCCGATAGTTGCTGTAGATCAGGTCGCAGTGGATCTCGTCGGAGATGATGTACATGTCGTGGCGCAGGCACATCTCGGCCATGGCCGTCATCTCGGCGGGGGTGAAGACGCGGCCCACCGGGTTGTGCGGGTTGCACAGCAGGAACGCGCGCGTGTGCTCGGTGATCGCCCCCGCGAAGCGCTCCAGATCCACGGTGTAATAGCCGTCTGCGCCGCGCGTCAACTCCATCTCCTGGCTGTGCGCGCCGGCCCACTTCGCGGCGTTCAGGAAGGGCGGGTAGACGGGGGTCTGGATCAGCAGGCTGTCTTCGGGGCCGAGCAGCGCGTGGCACGCCTGATCGTAGCCGACCACCACGCCGGACGGGAAGACCAGGGCGTCGGGCGACACCTTCCAGCCGTAGAGCCGGGCCAGCCGCTCGACGATCACCTCGCGCAACTCTTGCGGCGCGGAGAGGGCATAGCCGAATAGCCCCTGCTCGACGTACTCCCGCAGCGCGTGAATCACCGGCTCCGGCGAGATGAAGTCCATGTCGGCCACCCACAGGGGCAGCACGTCGTCAGCATAATGGGTCCACTTGGCGCTGTCGGTGCGGCGCCGGTCAATGATGCGGTCGAAATCGTAGGTCATAGTTGGGATGGAAGAGCCTTTCTGGGATGGGATGGGCGAATCAGCAAATTGTAAATAGCAAATCAGCAAATCGGCAAATCACGGATCAGCGAATCATCAGCGAGAACGCCTCGACGAGTCGAGGACTCCGGCGTGTCGAACTTGTTCGGCGATTGGCTTACTCATGCCGAGCGTGCTGCATCGGGCTGTGCGAGGCTTGCGCCAGGCGAGCGGCCCAGCCGGCCGGATCGGCCTGAAGCTCGGCCATGGTGACGCGCACGACGGTCCACTCGCCGGCGGCCAGCAGGTAGTCGGGCGGGGGCGCGTCGCGCAGCTCGGCTTCGGCCCGCGGCTCATCGGTGACGAGGAGGGCGACGCGGCCCGCGGGGCCGAAAAGCGCGAAGTCGGCCACGTACTGCGGCAGGTCTTCACGCAGCGGATACTGGCGCTCGATCTCGGCGTCCAGGCCGGCCTGCTTCAGCGCGGCCCACAGCCGCTCCTGCGCGCTGCTCTTGATCCAGAGGTCGTTGATCTCCTCCGCCTGCAACAGCCGGGCCAACGTCGTCGGGATGAAGGTGATGCGGCGCAGCCGGCGGCTGGGCACGGGCCGCGGCAGCGGCGTCAGCCCGCCGAGCGTGATTTTGTAGTAGTGCTGATCGGCCCGCGGATGATCCGGCTCGTCGGGGATCAGCTCTCGCCGCGGCGCGATCTTGTAGCCGCGCACCGGCGCAAACCAGCGCACCGACCAGCGCTCCGCGGGCGGAAACGCGGCGGTCTGGTAGAAAGCCAGGAAGTCGGCGGCGATGCGGCGCGGGGCACGCGCCAGGGGGATGCGATACCAGCCGGCCTGGCGCACCCGGCCGAGATCCGCTGCATCGTTCAGCACGACGACCAGGACGGGGCTGTCGGCCGGCCCGCCGATGGCTTCGCCGTCATCACCGTTCGGCTGAGCGCTCACGACGAAGCCCACGGCAAGATTCAAGGGATCAGCGTCATCGGCGCCCATCGGCTCACCTCACGGCTTGTATCAGTTTTCGGGCGTTTTGTCAAACGCTGCAAATCAGAAGATCAGCCGGGCCGTCTTGATCTCGTGCGCACGCAGCGGGAGCACAACCCCGCGGTCGTCCTGGGCCAGCGGCGCCTCAGGCTGCTCGATCAGGTTGACCTCCGCGGCGTCCTTGATCGGCCACGCGGCGCGCAGGGCCGCCTGGCCGGCCTGGCCGTGCGATTCGTAGACCCGCACGATCACGGCGTCCCCGCCGGCCGGCTGATCCTCCGCCAGCTTGAGCGCAGAGATCAGCGCACCGGGCGCGTCGCAGGTGACTCCGGGTTGGCCGGGCCGCAGGATGCCGCCGTGAGCGTCCGTCACGACCGCCAGCAACGGCTGGTTCAACCCGGCCGCCTGGCGTTCGGTCCCGGCCGCCCGCCAATCCCCCGCGTGCGGATAGAGCGCGTAGGTGAAGCGGTGCAGCCCTTCGTCCGGGTTCACGTCCGGTTCGTAGGACGCGCGCACCAGGGTCAGCCCCAGCGTGTTGCCGTGCGCTTGATGGCCGTATTTGCAGTCGTTGAGGAGAGACAGACCGCCCGGCTGGCTGGCCTCCCGCTCCGAGATGTCGGCCCACCGCAACGCGGGGACTTCGCGGCCGTCGGCGGGTCGCGAGAGGCCGGCGAACGGAATCTCGAACGTGGCGTCGGTCGGGCCGAGGTAGGGCGCAAAGGTGGCGCGCAGCATCGGCGCGTCGGCGTGCGCGCTGCCGCGCTCGTGCCAATCCACCTCGGTTTCGAAGTCCACGCGGCGCAGCCCGCGCCAGAGCACGACCCGCTGCGTCAACGCCGATTTCAGGAACCGCCGCTTGATCTCGATCGCCGCGCGCACCGGGCCGGACTCGACGACTGTGACTTCAGCGCCGGTGATCAGATTCTCTACGCGCGTGATGTCGCCGATATTCCAGGCCGACATGCCGTGCGGCTGCTCCCAAAGGATTTGCAGCCGGTTGAGCATCCCGGCGTTGGTCTTGGCTTCCGGCCCCCAGCCCGCCCACGGTCCGGCCAGATCGCGGCCGGTCGTCAGATCTACCAGGTGATCCAGCGCGCCGGAGGCCGGGTGGACGCGCAGCTTGAGCAGCCCGTTTTCGAGCGCATTGTCGGCCGCATCGGCCCGCGCCGCCGCGGTTGGGTCGGCTGGGAGCGCAGCGGCCGGCCGGAAGACACGCACGCCGAACGCGGGCACGGCGGTCGCGACGAAGACGAGTTCTTCGCCGCACACCTGGGTTGGCACGAGCCGCCCGGCGTCATCCGCCAGCCAGGCCGGCGCGTCCGCGCCCCAACTCGCGAGCGGGACGCGCACGATATCGTCGCGCTCCCAGCCGAGCGGATTGAAGACGACGATGGCCGGGCCGGGGCCTTCGCCGGTGTCGGTGGCCGCGGCGATGGCGTTCAGCGCGTTGGTCGTCGTGCGATCAGCGAGCGCCAGCACCTCGCCCAGCCGCTCGGCCGCCTCGCGGTAGGTGACGCCGATGGCGCAGCCGCACAGGATGTCGTGGAATTGATGGAAGCAGCCGGTGCGCCAGGCTTCGGCCAACTCGGCCAGCGGGTAGGTCGCGCCGGTCAGCAGACGCGCCACGGTCGCGGTCGCTTCGGCGGTCAGCAGGCCGTTCTCCCACTGGCGATTCAGCCGCTTGATATCGGCGTGGCTGGTGTAGCACCCCTCGAAGACGGTGTTCAGTTCACCGCGGACGGTGGGCAGACGATCCGGCGCGCCGGCGGCCTCGGCCTGCGCGGCCTGGTAGAACGGCACGGCCCCGCTCGGCCGGGCGTGCGGGAGGAGGGGCGTCGCGTCAATGACGCGCGCCGCCTCGATGTCGCGCGCGGTGCCGCTGCCGCCGTGGTCGCCGACGCCGTAGACGAACATCCCGCTGTGGAGACCATAGGGCTGCGCGCAGTCGAGCACGCTGCCGGCCAGGTCCGACGGCGCGACGACGCCGCCATACCCGCGCAGGTCTTGCATCGCCAGCACGCGGGAGCCGTCCAGCCCCTCCCACCAGAAGAGCGGGTGGCGCTTGCCGGCGCGGCAGAAATAGTAGTAGCGGATGCCGCTCTTGGCGAGGATTTGCGGCATCGTGGCCGGGTGGCCGAAGGTGTCCGGCTCCCAGCAAATGAGGGGCGCGACGCCGAACTTCTCGCCGATGTAGCGCCGGGCGTGGAGCAATTGGCGCACCAACGCCTCGCCGCACGCGGTGTTCAGGTCGCCTTCGACCCAAGTGTTCGCCGTGACTTCCCACGCGCCGCCCGCGATGCGCGCCTTCATGCGTTCGAAGAGCGCGGGCTGCGTCTCCTCGACCGCGCGGTAGGTGGCGGCCTGGCTCTGCGAGAAGCGGAATTCGGGGTAGCGCGCCATCAGGCTGTCCATCGCCTTGAAGTCGCGCTGGCACACCTCCACCGTTTCGGCCATCGGCCAGAGCCAGTTCATGTCAATGTGGCTGTGTGCGATCAGATAGGCGGTGTATTCCTTGGCGCGGCCGGCGAAGGGCGTCAGATGCGCCCGCGCCGCGGTCACGCTGGCCCCCCACGCGGCCCAATCGTTGGCCGCGAGTGCAGCCAGGTCGAGGCTGTCGGCGGCGCGCTGCCAGGCGGGCAATTCCCCGGCCTGCTCCGCCAGGAAATGCGTGAAGGTCATCTGCCCCGCGACCGTGTCCAGGTCGAACGCGGCCTGTTCGACCGTGCTGGCGCGCAGGTTGGCGAAGAGGAAGAGGCCGAAGCCATCGCCCGCGTTGCAGCGGACGGTCAGCGCCAGCGGCGCGCCCGGCTGAAAGTGTTCATCCAGGAGCAGCGGCACGGCGCGGGTGTCGGCCCACGAAGGCTCGCGGTACTTCTCGACGCCGTTCACGTAGACGCCCGCGCCGATCGGCAGGAAGATGTCCAGCTCCAGCCGGGCGCCGGTCAGCGCAATCCCCGCGATCTCGGCGGGCAAATCGGCGGTCGCCCGGAACCACGCCTCGCCGTCGAGGGAGGACCAACTGTGCATCAGCGTGATCGTCTGCCAGCGGCTATCGTCGTAACGCGGGCTGGCCGCGCGGCGGCCCGCGCCGATCTTGAAGCGCCACTCCCGGAGGGTCAGCGGCGCGCGCAAGGCGGTGATCTTGGCCTTGAGGGCCTGGGTGATGGTGTCGAGGGTGGGGGGCATGGCGGTGACCTCGTGAAGCGTGAAACGTGAGATGCCGGGCTGCGGCGGGATGGAAACGCAGACGATGCCCAGTGGGTCTGGGAGATATCCGCATCGTCTGCGTTCCGGTCATCGTGGCGCAATCCGGCGGATTGCGTTACGTCGTCAGCGCGCGGCCCAGAGCGAGCCGCGGATTTGGATCTCCAGCGCTTCCGGCACCTCGAAATCCTTCGCCACGTGGCCCAGCGACGAGTAGAAGACGCGGCCCGCGCCCCAAACCCGCTTCCAGACGACCGGCATCACCGTGCCGTTCACCCACGGGTACTTCGGCGTGTTGAAGGTCGTGGTCGCCAGCACTTCGTTGCCCGGATCCACGTGCATGTAGTACTGCTCGGAATGCATGGCGAAGTCGGGGATGCCGGCAGTGATCGGGTCGGTGTGGTTGGTGATATTGACCGTGTAATCGGTGATGCCGTCGGGATGCGAAACCCACTGGCCGCCGACCATGAACTGATACTCGGTATTGTTGCGGAACGAATCGCCCATGCCGCCATGCCAGCCGGCCACGCCGACCCCGCCGCGGATCGCATCCAGCAGCCCGTTCTGCTGCTCGCGGGTGATGGTGCCCATGGTCCACATCGGGACGACGAGGCTGAGGGCCGCCATTTTTTCTTTGTCGAGATATGTGTCGAGCGTGTCTGAAACCTCGACATCGAAGCCCTTGGCCTGCAAGATGGGCGCAAAGAGATCGGCGCATGGCTTGGGTTCGTGCCCCGCCCAGCCGCCCCAGACGATGAGTGCTTT
>CAZYHE010000182.1:0-8242 GCA_964647225.1 uncultured Anaerolineales bacterium | reverse complement strand
ATACGCCCGATTCCGCGCGGCGCATTCCTTCGGCTGGCCCATCCCCGGCAGCACGTCTTGCTCCACGATGCCCCAGGTCAGGCGGTGTCCTGAGCCTGTCGAAGGGTCGGGCCGGGTCTCCAGCCACGCGGCCACCGCGGGGAAGTCCACGCCGCCCTGGCCCAGCTCGCAGAAGACGCCGTGCCGCAGCGACTCGAAGTAGTCCCACCCTTCGGCCCGCGATTGCGCGGCGATCTCGGGCTGGCAATCCTTGAAGTGGATGTACCAGATGCGGTCGGCGAAGCGCCGCAGCCCGGCGGTCACGGCCGCGCAATCGCCCGCGGCGAAGGCATAGTGGCCGGTGTCGAAGACCAGCCCCAGCACCGCCGGGTCGGTCAGGTCGAGCAGCCGGCCGATCTCGTCGGGGGTTTCGACGTAGCCCGCGCAGTGGTGATGGAACACGGTGCGCAGTCCGGTCTCATCGAACACCGCGCGCGCGACCTGCTCGGCGCCCCCGGCGAAGACCCGCCACTCGGCGTCGGTCAGCCCCATCGCCGGGGTCACGCGGCCCGCGTGCTGCGTGCGGACGGGATCCGCGCCGTTGTTGTCGGCCAGCACCAGGAAGGGCCGGTGGCCGGTGGTTCGGTCGGCCGCGGCGCGCAGCAGGCGCGCCACCTTCAGCGCAGCCTGGATACCCGGCGCGTGGCTGGCGGGATCGCGCAGCGCGACCGGCACGAACGCGCCGAGCATCGTCAGCCCGCGCGCGGTCAACTCGGCGGCCAGGGCGTCGGGGTCGGTGGGCATGAAGCCCCAGTCGCCCAGTTCCGTGCCGACATAACCGGCCCCGGCCATCTCATCCAAGACCTGGACGTAGGGGGCCGCTTTGCCCGCCAGGTCGAATTCCAGCACGCCCCAACTGCACGGGGCGTTACCGATAGAAATGTGAGACATGCGTCCTCCGCTCTCTAACCCGAAAATGGGACACGGATGCCGTCGACGACGCGGACAGCGCGGATAAAGTCTGAGTCTGTCCGCGTCGTCCGCGATATCCGCGTTGTCCGCGTTCCGGTCTTCCTCTTCGTCTGTGTCGCGCGCGATATGTGAAGCTGTCTTGGAAATCGCCCTTTACGCCAGGAAATACTGTTCTTTCGCGCGCATCACCTCGTACTCAACGCGCGCGGCCTGCACGGCCGGCAGCGTGCTGACCTCGGGCACGGCCACGTCCCACCAGCTCTCGTAGCCGGGGACGCCGTGCAGCCGGTCGTTCTTGATGACGACGACCGTCGTGCGATCCGCGGCTTTGGCGGCCTGGAGCGCGGCCACGTAGGCGTCACGGGTGACGCACTCGATCACGTTGCAGCCCAGGCTGCGGGCGTTCATGGCGAAATCAATGGGCAACGGCTCGACCGCGCCGCCCGCCCAATCGCCGGCCAGCACGCCCTCCACCGGCTTGATGAAACGCGTGCCGAAGCCATCCAGCCCCAGCGAGCGGCTGAGCGCGCCGATGCTCTTGAACCCGCTGTTGTCCCAAACCAGCACGACCAGCTTGATCCCCTCCTGCACCGCCGTGACCAGCTCCGACGACAGCATCAGGTAGGAGCCGTCGCCGACGATCACGAAGACCTCGCGCGCCGGCGCGGCCAGCTTGGCGCCCAGCCCGCCCGCGATCTCGTAGCCCATGCAACTGTAGCCGTACTCCATGTGGAAATTCTTGGGGTGTGTCGTTCGCCACAGCTTGTGCAGGTCGCCCGGCATCGAGCCGGCCGCGTTTAGCATGATCGCGTCCGGGCCGGCGAGTTCATTGATGACGCCGATCAGTTCGCCCTGGCTGGGCAGCGGGGTCAGGCGGATATCGTAGATGCGCTGCACCTCGGCATCCCATTCGTCGTGGAGCCGTTGGGCCTCCGCGCGGTAGGCGGGCGCCACCGCATGGCCGGCCAGCGCTTCGCCCAACTCCGTCAGCGCCTCGCGGGCGTCGCCCACCACCGGCAGGCCGTGTTGCTTGCCCGCGTCGAACTCGGTGACGTTGATGTTGATGAAGCGGACATCGGGGTTCTGCCACGCGGTCTTGGACGCGGTCGTGAAGTCGCTGTAGCGGGTGCCGATGCCGATCACCAGGTCGGCGTCGCGGGCGATGCGGTTCGCGGCCAGCGTGCCGGTCGCGCCGACCGCGCCCAGGTTCAGCGGGTGATCCCAGCGCAGGCTGCCTTTGCCGGCCATCGTCTCGCCGACTGGGATGCCGGTGGCGTCCACGAACTGGCGCAGCGCCTCGGTCGCGTCCGCGTAGATCACGCCGCCGCCGGCCACGATCATCGGCCGCCGGCTGGCCCGGATCAGCTCGGCGGCCTTCACGAGCGCCGCGCGATCGGGCCGGTTGCGCATGATGCGCCAGACGCGCGTGCGGAAGAACGCGGCCGGGTAGTCGTAGGCTTCGGTCTGCACATCCTGCGGCAGCGCCAATGTCACCGCGCCGGTTTCGCTGGGGCTGGTGAGCACCCGCAGGGCTTCGGGCAAGGCGGTCAGCAGTTGGTCGGGCCGGTTGATGCGATCCCAATACTTGCTGACCGGCTTGAAGCAGTCATTGACCGAGAAATCCTGGCTCTGCGCCGACTCGATCTGCTGCAACACCGGGGCTACATTGCGCCGGGCGAAGATGTCGCCCGGCAGGATCAGCACCGGCAGCCGGTTGACGGTCGCCGTGGCCGCGCCGGTGATCATGTTGGTGGCGCCCGGCCCGATGGATGACAGGCAGGCGAAGGTCTGCATCCGGTTCTTGACTTTGGCGTAGGCCGTGGCGATATGCACCGCGCCCTGCTCGTTGCGCACCTGGTAATAGCGGAAATCGGGGTTGGCGAGCAGCGCCTCGCCCACGCCGGCCACGCAGCCGTGGCCGAAAATGCCGAAGCAGCCGGCGAAGAACGGGATCTCGACGCCGTCCCGCTCGACGTACTGCGCCTTGAGGAATTTGATGAGTGCTTGCGCCATGGTCAGGCGCTCGGTTGGGGGTGTCATGCCTGCGCTCCTTTGTGAAAGAACACAGATGCACACAGATTCACGCAGATTTTTCGATCTGTGTCTATCTGTGTTTATCTGCGTCCCCAATATCGTAAATCGGCACGCGCGGGTCGAGCGTTTTGTAGCTCTCCTTGACCCACGCGAATTGCGGATCGTCCGCGGCGGCCAGGCTTTGGGCGCTGCCGGCGATCACGTTCAGGTAGTAGGTGGTGTAGCCGACCGGGCTGGAGACCGGGTGGTAGCCCTCCGGGATCAGCACCACATCGTCGTTGCGAGCGATCACGGCCGCATCAATGGGATAGCCGGCCCGGTGCAGCGGCGATCCGGCGTCGGTGTAGACCCGCTGCAAGGCGTAACCTTCGGGCCGGTCCATCTTGTAGTAGTAGATCTCATCCAGATCGGCCTGGAGCAGGCTGCCGTCGGCCCCCACGGTGTGGACATCGTGTTTGTGCGGCGGGTAGCTCGACCAGTTGCCGCCGGGGGTGTAGACCTCCACCACGACCAGGCGTTGGCAGGGGAAGCCGGGCGGCAGGATGCGGTTGATCTGGCGCGTCGCGTGATCGCCCCCGCGGATTTCGATGCCGACTTCGGCCGGCGTCACCAACTGCGGCGCGAAGTCGCGGTCGGCGGCGACCCAGGCGGCCGCGAACTCGCACTCGGTCTGCGCAGTCACGGTGAAGGCGGTGTCGCGCGGCAGATAGAGCGCATAGGGCAGGCCCGCGAAGACGTGCGGCCGCCGGCCCAGCCCCGTCCACCGGCCGCGGTCCGACGCCACATCGAGCGCGCCCCCCAGCACCACCAGGGCCAGCTCGTGCCCGCCCGTCTGCGCCGCCCACGCGCCCCCCGCGGCCAATCGGCGGGCCTGAAAATGGATGGTGTCCCACCCGGCGATCTCAGGCGAGACATTGACGATCACGCCCGGCTCGGTCGAATTGCCGGGATGTACGACCAGGTTGTCGGCGGTGTATTGGCGCATGTTCGATTTCCCTTTTCTGTTATGTGCGGGGCGGGGCCGTGCTGCCGCGCACGACCAGATCCACCGGCGCGCAGCGGTCTTCGGCCGGTTGATCGTCCATCAGGCGCAGCAGCAGCTCCATCGCCAGTTGGCCCAGCCGCAGCTTTGGCTGGTGGATCGTCGTCAGCGGCGGCGTCACGTATTGCGCCAGCTCGACATCATCGAAGCCGACGATGCTGACTTGCGCGGGGACGCTGATCCCGCGCTGGCGACAGGCCAGCAGCGCGCCGACGGCGATCATGTCGTTGAAGCAGAAGGCCGCCGTCACCCCGGCTTGCAGCGCGGCCAGCATCAGGCTCCGCCCATCGGCCACGTCGTCGGCGGAACTCCGGCGTTCTGGGGGCGCGGCCTGGACCCAACCATCTTGGGGCGCGATGCCGGCGGCCTGGAGCGCATCGCGGTAGCCCTGGCCGCGCTGCCGGTTCGACCGCGGCCGGTTGGTCGCGGCCAGATAGGCGATGGCAGTGTGGCCCAGGCCCAGCAGATGCGCGACGGCCTGGCGCGCGCCCGCGTAGTTGTCCACCTCGACCGAACGAAATTCGTCGAGGTCCCCTTCCGATTGCCGATTGATCAGCACCACCGGCGCGGCGATGCGCCGCAACTGGCCCACATGGGCGTCGGTGAGGCGCGACGAGGCGGTGATGACGCCATCCACTCGCCGGCGGTGGAACGACTCGATGACCGCCAGTTCTTGCTCCGCGGTGTTGTAGGAGACGCCCAGGAACACATCCACGCCGGCCTGCCGGGCGATCTCATCCACCCCGCGCGCCACGCGGCCATAAAACGGATCGGAGATGGAGGTGACCACCAGGCCGATGGTGTTGCTCCGCCGCCCCTTCAGGCTTTGGGCGACCGCGTTGGGCGTGTAGCCCATCTCGATCGCCAGGCGTTGGAGGGTCTGGCGCACCTCGGCGCTGATCAACGGGCTGTCGCGCAGCGCCCGCGACACCGTGGCGTGCGAAACGCCGGCAGCTCGCGCGATATCCTGGATGGAGACCGGCCGCCGCGCCGCCACGGCTATTTCACATCAGGATTGGGCAGCATGTATTCGCGCACGATGCCGGTCAGCTCATGGACCGCCGCGATGAAGCTGCGCAGCGTGCGGACGGTGGCGCCGTAGCTGTCGAACTCCGCGGGCGTCAAGCCATCCTCATCGTAGGCCCGGCGGAAATCTGGAATCCGGGCATAGAGCGTCTCGACGATCTGCGGGGCCACGGGGTTGTGCATCCGCTCGACCACCGGGATGTCGCAGGCGTTGACCTTCAAGGCCCATTCGTAGGGGAGGGTCTGGACGAGATCGCCGCCGATCAACTCAGCCCAGTGGCCGAGATGCCGATAGGCGGCTGCCAGCGGCCGGGTGCGATAGCCGCGTTCCCGGTAGAGGGCGCAGACCTTCTTGAAGGCCGCGATGCCGGCCCAATCCAGGTATGCGGGATCCATCTCGATCCCGTCGCGCTGGACCACCACCTTCAGCCAGTCATCCAGCCGGCCGATCATCATCGTGCAGACCGGGGCCATGCGCGAGATGTCCAATCCCGCGGCCTGGCGGCGGTTCAGCCCGCGCTCGATGGCCTCGCCGACGGCGAGCATTTGCGGCACAGTGAAAGACACCGTGGCGTTGATGCTGACGCCGTGATAGGTCGCTTCCGCGATCGCCTGCACGCCGGCCGCCGTGACCGGGGCCTTGACCTGCATGTTGGGCGCCAGCGTGTTGAAGTGGATCGCCTGTTGGGCGATCGCCTCCGCATTGCGGTAGTTCTGGGGGTTGGTCTGGATGGACAGCCGGCCCTTCTTACCCGCGTAGCGTTCGTGGATCGGCTCTAACAACTTGGCCCCGCGCGCCGCCATCTCCTCCACCAACTTCCAGGTGATCTCGTTCTCCGACCAGGTCGGATGCTCGGCGATGATCTGGCGGATGCGTTCGTGCCAGAGGTGGCCTTCCTTCTTGAGGACCATGACGACGATCTGGGGATTGGTCGTCGCGCCGACCGCGCCATGTTCGATGCCGTAAGTCAATTCCTGGATCGAACAGGAGTCGTTCCAGTAGTCGGTGGCCGTTTTCACCATCTGCTGTAATGGGCTGGGGGTGCGATTCATCAGTATCTCTCCTGACGGTTTAAGCCTTATGCACTCGTGTGCATTGTACACGCGCGGCGGGATTTGTCAAAACACAAAGCGTATACTGGCGAACGCGGAACCTGCGCCGGCGGATAGATGCCCGGATCAGCCGGTCGCTTGCCGGACCCGTCTGATGAGCCTCCGGTAGGCCCGCCCCGCCCACCGGCGCAGCAGGCCGCGGTAATTGCGCCGCGCCAGCGCGAACGCGTCATCCTGCGGCCGGTAGCCGAGAACTTCCTGCGCCTCGGCAATGTCAAACCGCCGCACCCGGTTGGCCGACAGCCCGTGGAACACCCCGTAGCGCAGATCGGCGGGCGCCGCGATGCAGCACGCCAGCAGGTGCGCCAGGTCGCGCGGGGTGATGACGAGATCGAGATCCGCATCCCCCGGCGCCAGCCGCGCCGGTTCCTTCAGCCGGCCGATGCGCACGCAGAGCACCGATAGCCCCCGTTGGGCATACACATAGCCCAACGCCTCGGCCCAGGCCTTGCTGGCCCCGTACAAGTTGGCCGGCCGCGGCGGCATATCCCCGCGCACGACCACCTCCGGCCCATAGCCCAACACCGCATGGAGGCTGCTCGCCAGGATCACCCGCCGGCAGCCGGCTTCTTGGGCTGCTTGCAGGACGTTATACGTGCCGATGATGTTGTTGGGCAGCAGGCTCTCCCACGCTGCGGCGGGATGGGGATCGGCGGCCAGGTGGAAGACCGTCTCTTGACCCTCGAAGTGGCGGCGGATGGCGTCAAACTGGGCGAGGTCGGCCTGAACGAAGGGGAGCGCGAGGTCGGCGGGCGGCGGGCGACGGTCGAGCAGAGTCAGTAGGGGCGGGGTCTCCCCGCCCGGTTCCCCGGCCAAGCTGCGGGCCAGCAGGCGGCCGATGCGGCCGCAGCCGCCGGTGATCAGGATGCGCGGCCGGTCAGCGGTGGTCATTCGGGTTGCTCCGACATCTGCCCGGCCAGCGCGCGGCGCTGTGCGAGCTGTTCGCGCAGCATCGGCAGGTACTCCTGGCGGCCGGCCCGCTCGCGGCGCGTCAGATTGTCCGCGTGCAGGCGGCGGCGCAGCAGCAGCACCGGCACGAGGACGTAATGCAGATTGAACCGCATTGCCCGCGCCCACCACTCGACGAAATCAGCCTGCCGCCAGTGCGTATCGAAATCGCCGACGCGGCGGAACGCCTCCCGGCGGATCGGCAGCGCGCCGACATGCACATCGCCAGTCTGGATGGCGGCGCGCGCCAGCAGTCGGCATTGCGTCTCGTTCAGTTCCGGGCTGACGAAATTCGCCACCCCGCCCAGGGCTGCCGCGCACGCGGGATCGTTCCGCAACACCTGCGCCTGGCGGGCCAGCTTGTCGGGCAGCCACAGGTCGTCGGCGTCGAGGAAGGCCAGCAGGTCGCCCGTGGCATGGCTGATGCCCAGGTTACGCGCCGCGGCCGGGCCGAGGTTGGATTGAGCCAACATGCATACCGGCGGGCCGAACGAGCGGGCGATGGCCGCGCTGTCGTCGGTCGAGCCGTCGTCCACGATGAGGATCTCGGCCGGGGGCAGGGATTGATCCAGCACGCTGCAGACCGCCTCGGCCAGGTAACGCTCGCCGTTGTGAACGGGGATGATGGCGCTGATCATCTGCCGATCGGCGGCCGCCGGGCTTTCGAGCCAATTCATCGCCCGACGCCCCGGCATCATCGCCCCACCACGCGACGCAGCACCAGCAGCGGCAGTCGCCACGGGCTGTCCAGGTGGCGGGTGTGCTGCAGATAGGCGATAAAGCTGCGCGGGTCGGCCGCGCGGCCGGCGCAGGCGGCCGCGCGTTGATAGCGTGCCAGCAGCCGCCAGAAGCGCTGCCGCCGGGCGGACGGCTGCGCCAACCCGGCCAGCCCCATCGGGATCTGTCGTTCGGCATAGGAGACCGGCTGCCGGCGCAGCGCCGCGAGAACTTCGGGCGGCGCCGCCACCCCCGCGACTTCGGCCAACGTCTCTAGCACGCGCAGCGCCGGCCGGCCGGCCCGGAAACGCCCGGTCAGATCAAGGAACCGCTGCCAGGCCAGCGCACCCGACCGCACCGGCAGGGCCGCATCGGCCAGGGCGATCAGCCCACCCTCCGGCGCGGTCAGGC
>CAZYHE010000181.1:0-8248 GCA_964647225.1 uncultured Anaerolineales bacterium | reverse complement strand
GCGGCAGTACGCCAGTGCGTCGAGTTGAGCTGTAGGGGCGGGTTTTCCGTGCTTAACGCAGGTCTCCCGTGAATATCAGGAGCGCCGTTATGGCGGGCCTTCCCTTGATGCGGAGAAACCCGCCCCTACCCACCGCAAATCCATGTCAAGCAACCAAAAGGATACAACGATGCACGATGAAATCATCATCAAGGGCGCTCGGCTGCACAACCTGAAGAACATTGACCTGGCGATCCCGAAGAACAAGCTGGTGGTTTTCACCGGCCTGTCCGGGTCGGGCAAATCGTCGCTGGCCTTCGACACGCTGTACCGCGAGGGCGCGCGGCAATACATGGAATCGCTCGGCATGGTGACGCACGGCGAAACCAAGCCGCCGCTGGACGCCATCACCGGGCTGTCGCCTGCGATCAGCGTGGATCAGCATCTCACCAACCGCAGCCCGCGTTCCACCGTGGGCACCGCCACCGAGGTTTTTACCTACCTGCGCGTGCTTTTCGCCCGCCTGGGGCATCGCCCCTGCCCCTCTTGCCGGCTGGATGTGCCGCCCGCTGACGTCGGTGACGACTCCTGGGAGGAAGAAGACGCCGACGCCGACGAGAGCGTCGCTTGCCCGCATTGCGCCGCGCGGCTGCCGGCGCTGAGCATGGCCAGCTTCTCGTTCAACAAGCCCGCGGGCGCGTGCCCGACCTGCACCGGCCTGGGCGTCGTGGCTGATGTGCTCATCGAACGCGTCCTGGATCCCAGCCGCAGCGTGCTGGATGATGGCGTGCTGATCTGGGATCGCTTCAACACCGAGCGCCTGGCAATCACCCTGGAACGCGCCGGCCAGCATTACGGCTTCACCTTCGACACGCACCAACCCATCGGCGAGCTGGGGCAGGTGCAGACCGATCTGCTCATCTACGGCGTGGACAGCGAGCAGTTCAAGCGGCATTATCCGGGCGTTAAGCCGCCGCCCACCGTGGCCAAGGGCTATTTTGAAGGCGTGGTGACAACCCTCCGCCGCCGGTATGCCGAAGGGGTGTCCGAGGCGTATACCAGCGCGAAGGGCGAATCATTCTTCGCCCGCCGCACCTGCCCGGAGTGTGGCGGCACGCGGCTACGCGCCGAAAGCCGCCGGGTGACGGTGGCCGGCCGCACGCTGATCGAGCTGTCGCAACTGGCGCTGGAGGAGGTGGCCGGCTGGCTGGCCGCGCTGCCCGCGGGGTTGAGCGAGGCCGAGCGCGCCATCGCCGGGCCGGTGATCACCGACCTGGACGTGCGCATTCGCCGCCTGGTGACGATCGGCGTGGGCTACCTGACGATGGCGCGCGCGACGCCCAGCCTCTCGGCCGGCGAGGCGCAGCGGCTCCGGCTGGCGGCGCTGCTCGGTTCCGGCCTCACGGGTGTGCTCTACGTGCTCGACGAGCCGACCATCGGCATGCACCAGCGCGACACGATCCGGCTCATCGGCGTGCTGCGCAAGCTGCGCGACCTGGGCAACACCGTGCTGGTGATCGAGCACGATACGGAGGTGATCCGCGCTGCGGATTTCGTGGTCGAATTCGGGCCGGGCGCGGGCAAACACGGCGGCGAGGTAGTGATCGCCGGCACGCCCGCCGAGGTCGCGGCGCATCCCACCTCACACACCGGCGCGTTCCTGGCCGGCCGGGCGCGCCTGGCTGTGCGGCCCCCGCGCAGCCAGGCTCAGGGCGAGCTGGTAATTCACGGCGCGGCCGAGCACAACCTGAAGGAGATCACCGTCCGCATCCCGCTGGGCCGGCTGGTGGCCGTGACCGGCGTCTCCGGGTCGGGCAAGTCATCGTTGATGTTCGACATCCTCGACCGCGCGGCCCGCCAGCGGTTCTACGCCGCGACCGAGACGCCGGGCCGCCACGCGGGCATCGCGGGGTGGGAACAGATCGGGCGGGTGGTGACGGTGGATCAGTCGCCCCTCAGCCGTACGCCGCGCTCCAACGCGGCCACCTACACCGACGCGTTCGTCCCGATCCGCGAGGCTTTTGCCGCGACAGCCGAGGCGCGGCGGCGCAAGCTGACCGCGGGGCACTTCTCCTTCAACGTCCCCGGCGGCCGGTGCGAGCGCTGCGAGGGGGCCGGCGTACTGACCGTCAACATGCACTTCCTGGCCGATGTCCTGGTGCGCTGCCCCGCCTGTCACGGCCGGCGCTTCAAGAAGGAGGTGCTGGCGGTCACCTATCGCCGCGGCGATAGCGCCGCCGACATCGCCGCGGTGCTGGAGATGACGATCGAAGAGGCGTTGGCGCTGTTCCAAGATGTCACCGCAGTCGCGGCCCGGCTGGGGCTGATGGCCGAGGTCGGGCTGGGCTATTTGCAGCTCGGCCAGCCCGCCACCACTCTTTCGGGCGGCGAGGCGCAGCGCGTCAAGCTGGCGAAGGAGCTGGCGCGGCGCGGCGCAGGTCACACCCTCTACCTGCTGGACGAGCCGACCACCGGCCTGCATCCCGCGGACGTGGCGCGCTTGTTGGCGCTACTGCAGCGCCTGGTGGATGCGGGCAACACCGTCGTGGTCGTGGAGCATCACCTCGATCTGATCCGCGCGGCCGATTGGCTGATTGACCTGGGGCCTGAGGGCGGCGCGGCCGGCGGCTGGCTGGTGGCCGAGGGCACGCCGGAACAGGTCGGCGCGGTGGCGGAGTCGCATACGGGGCGGTGCCTGCGCGGATGATGTGTAGGGGCGGGCTTCCCCGCGTAATCCTGAAACCGACATGCCCGCACGCAGCCGGCTCTGCGGCGAACCGCGCATCAACGAATGGAAAACCCGCCCCTACGAACGCCTCTCCCACCACCGCAGCACGCGCAGCCCCCGCAGCGTGTTCCAGCGGCTGGGCTGACCCACTTTCTCCATCTGGAAGAAGACGCGGCCGGGCCAGTTGGCGCCCAGCTTCCAGCGGCCGTCTGGCCCCTGCTTGCTGCGCAGCAGCGCGATGGCGTCGGCCATGCGCTCGTCGCGCGGCGCGGCCACCCACTGGAAGTAGTCCAGCCCGCGCAGGAAGTCGTGGTGCCAGCGCGGGGGGAAGGCGATGCGGGCCATGGCCGGGTCGGCCACCTCGCCGGTGCGGTGCGAGCGGTAGAGCCGGTGCAGCAGCAGAAACTCGTGGCCGCGGCTCACGGCGTCACGCAGCACGGCCGCCTGATCTGGACATGTGAGGGTGTACTCGTGCAGCCCCTCCAGCACTGAGATCGTCGTGTGAAAGGAGCTGTGCGTCGCGCCGTTGGGCCGCTCGCAGTTCCAACCGCCGTCGGCCATCTGTTGGCCCAGCAAGTGCGCGACGGTGCGGGGCACGCGGTCGTCGGGCACGCGGAAGTAGGCCAACAGCGCCAGGATCATGCCGGTGACACAGGTTTCGCTGTGCTTCCACGATTTGAAGAGGTTGATGCCGCCATCGCGGTAAAAACCCTGCTCCAGCAGCAGCGCGCAGCCCCGCCGCGCCTGGGCGTTCTCCGGCGACAGGCCCAGATGGCGCAGCAGCAGCAGGGTGTAGGTGGTGGAGGTCCACTTGGGGGAGTAGAGCGCGTTGGCCCACGTGCCGGCGGGGTCCTGGCGCGCCAGCAGTTGCGCGCCCCAGCCCTCGGTCGCCACGCAGGCGCGGTCGGGCGCGCAGGCGTCGGCCGGTTCATCCAGCAGGTCGCGCCTTGTCTGCCAACGGATGGCAGGGTCGCCGTCGCGGAGCCAGGTGAGGGGGGAGTCGGGGGACATGGGCGCCTCCGTCAGCGATCGGAATGCCAGGTCGTCTCAAACGCCGCCATCTCTGCCTGGAGCGCGGCCATGCCGGAGAACGGCCGGCCTGCGGCGCGATACCAGTAGCGCGAGTTCCACTCGTCCGGCACGGCCATGTGAACGATGCCGTGCAGCCCGTCCAGAAGTGACATGATCCCCCTCCGCGTTGCGAGGGTCAGTTGAGCGCCATCGTCCAGCGTGCCCGCCGTCCGATCACCGCGAAGCCGAGGCGGGTGTAGAGCCGCGTCGCGATGGGGTTGTCTACGTTGACGCCTAGGGACACCTCTTCCAGGCCGGCGGCGCGGAAATAGCGCAAGGCTGGGACGATCAGCGCCGCGCCCAGCCCGCGGCCGCGCCATGCAGGGCACACGCCGAGCTGCGCAATCCAGCCCTTGTCGCAGAGGATGAACCCGGCGGGTGTGTCGCCACAGCGCGCGACGAACGACGCTTCAGGCCGGAAATCGTCGTCCCCGGTCGCCCAATCGGTCCACTCGTCGTGGCTCCACTCTGTAAACCCGGGGCGCTCGCGGAAGGAGGCCGTGTAGGCGGCAAAGAACGCCCCGGCCAACTCCGGTTCCCAATGGGCCAGGGTGATGCCGGGCGGAAGGGGCGCCTCCGGCAGCGGCTGCCGCAGATCGCGGCGCAGCACATCTTCGGCGAACTCCTGGGCGAAGCCGTGCCGCGCATAGAGCCGGGCCGCCGCGTCGGTCAGCCCTTCCGTACCGATCTCCAGGCAGCGCGGGCCGGCTTGCTCGTCCTCCGCCAGAAGCGCCTGCCCCTGCGCGATGCTCCAGCGCATCAGCGCCGCGCCGATGCCCCGGCCCCGGTGATCGGGATGCACCAGCCCCACGATGATCGCGCGCGGCGCGTCGTCGGCAGAATCCGGCCGGACCGCCGCCGTGGCGATCAGCGCGCCAGCGGGATCGCACGCGGCGAGCGTCGTCCCCGGCGCGGGCGGCAGGAACCGCGGCCGCATAAAATCCGCATCCGCGGCGAACGGCAGGCCGCCATCGGCCGCCAGGCACGCCGCGGCCAACCCGACCAGCGCGCCCTGATCTTCAGCCCCCAACGGGCGCCACACGAAATCCGCAATAGCTGACATTGGATCATACCTCAAAATGACTGATGTTCCGTCCGTTCGATGATCTCGTTCTGCAAGGCCACGCTCAGGTCGCAGAAGTAGTCGCTGTAGCCGGCCACGCGCACGATCAGGTCGCGGTGTTGCTCCGGGTGGGCTTGCGCCTTCCGCAGCGTGGCCGCGTCCACCACGTTGAACTGGATGTGGTGGCCGTCCAGCCGGAAATACGAGCGGATGAGCTGCGTCAGCTTGTCCAGCCCCGCGTCGTCGGCCAGCAATTGCGGCGTGAACTTCTGGTTGAGCAGCGTGCCGCCGGTGCGGGCGTGATCCATCTTCGCGGCGGACTTGATCACCGCGGTGGGGCCGAGGCGGTCGGCGCCTTGCACGGGCGAGATGCCCTCGGAGAGCGGCGTATGCGCCCGGCGGCCATCCGGCGTCGCGCCGATCACCGAGCCGAAGTAGACGTGGCACGTCGTCGGCAGCATGTTCAGGTGATACGTCCCGCCGCGCGTGTTCTTGCGGCCGTCAATCAGGTCGAAGAAGGCGTTGAAGACGCGCACCATCAGCGCGTCGGCGGCATCATCGTCGTTGCCATAGCGCGGGGTGCGGTTCAGCAGCAGTTGGCGCTCCCGCTCGTAGCCGGCGAAATCGGCGGCCAGCGCGGCCAGCAGCCGATCCATCGGCAAATCGCGCGCCTCGAAGACGTGGTGCTTGATCGCCGACAGCGCGTCGGTGATCGTGCCGATGCCGACCCCCTGGATGTAGGTCGTGTCGTAGCGCGGGCCGCCGTCGTGATAATCCCGCCCTTTGGCGATGCAGTCGTCAATCAGCGTCGAAAGGAACGGCGCGGGCATGTAAGTGGCGTAGAGCCGCTCGATGACGCTGTTGCCGCGCACCTTGATCTCGACGAAGTGCCGCATTTGCGCCACGAACGCGGCGAAAAGCGCCTCGAACGTACCGCAATCCGCCGGATTGCCGGTCCGTGGGCCGAGTTGCCGCCCGGTGCGCGGGTCGCAGCCATCATGCAGCGCCAACTCCAGCATCTTCGGGATGTTGAAGTAGCCGGCCAGGATGAACGCCTCCTTGCCGAACGCGCCCACCTCGACGCAGCCGGAGGAGCCGCCGTCCCGCGCATCTTCGACCGTCTTGCCCATGCGCACCAATTCCTGGACGATCAGATCGGCGTTGAAGACGGACGGCTGGCCGAACCCGGTGCGGATGATCCGCCCGGCGCGCTTGATGAAGCGGTCGGGATTCTTGCGGCTCACCTGGATCGAGCTGCTGGGTTGGAGCAGCCGCATCTCCTCGATCACGTCCAGCATCAGGTAGGTGACGTCGCCCACGCCGTCCGCGCCATCCGCCATGATGCCGCCGGCGTTGATCTGCGCAAAGTCGGTGTAGGTGCCGCTCTCGGCCGCGGTGACGCCCACCTTGGGCGGCGCAGGCTGGTTGTTGAATTTGATCCAGAAGCACTGGAGCAACTCTTCGGCGGCGTCCCGCGTCAGCGTGCCGCCGGCCAGCCCGCGATGGTAGAACGGCTCCAGGTGCCGGTCGAGGTGGCCGGGACAGAACGCGTCCCAGGTGTTCAGCTCGGTGGTCACGCCCAGGTGGACGAACCAATACGCCTGCAGCGCCTCCCAGAAGTCGCGCGGCGCGTGCGCCGGGACGCGCGTGCAGACCTCGGCGATGCGCGCAAGCTCGGCGCGGCGGATCGGATCAGCCTCGGCCGCGGCCAGCTCACGCGCTTTCTCCGCGTGCCGCTCGGCGAAGCGGATCACCGCGTCCAGCGCGATGCGCATGGCCTTGAGTTCCTCGCCTTTGGCGTACGCGTCGCGGTCGGTCGCGTAGTCCAGCTTCGCCAGCCGCGCGTCGATGTCGGCCTGAAAATCAGCCAGCCCGCGGCGGTAGATCTTGTCGTCGAGCACGGTGTGACCGGGCGCGCGTTGTTCCATGAACTCCGTGTAGATGCCGGCCTCGTAGGCAGCCAGCCACTCGCCGGTCATCTCCGCAAAGAGCCGTTCGCGCATCGTCTTGCCCTGCCAGAAGGGGATGATCTGCCGCTCGTAGATCGCCCGCGTCTCCGGGCTGACCTTGAACGGGATCTTCTCGCGCGCATCCAGGATATCCAGATCGGCCAGGGTGTGGCAGCACAGTTCGGGGTAGGTCGGCGTGGCCTTCGGCGCCGGCCCCTTCTCGCCGACGATCAGTTCGCCCTCGCCGATGGTGATCGTGCGGTGCTCCATCACGTAGCGGAACGCCAGCGCGCGGCGCATCGGCGCGGAGAGCAGGCCGTCGTAGCGGCGGTAGGCCTCGGTCATCAGCACGGCGCGCTCGGCCGAGATCGTGGGGATCGCGTCCAGGCTGCCCTGGCGCAGTGCGGCAACGCGGGGGGTGATCATGGGACTGTACTCCTATCGAACAATGTCATTTCGTCTCGATGTGTCTTTCGATGATTTCTTTGATGTAGGCCGGGATCTCTTTCTGGAGCTCCAGGGTTCGTTTTCTCAGCCGGTCATAGACCGTGACTTCATCGCCGGTCCACATGATATCCACTCGTCGCGCCTGGCGCATTGCCACGTGATCGTAATCCTCTGGGAATGCCCAATAGCAGCGTTGACATATCTCCGGGTTTTTCATCTCACGCCAATTGATGCAATGCTCGCATGACCATGACTTTGCACGATTGGCAGAACCACACAGCAGCATATATGCCGTAGGATCGTCCATAGCCGCCATGTCATCACCCGCAACCTCGAAAGGTATGCGATGATCTATTTGCAGGCTGCCTTCGTCGAACTCTTCCAAGTAGATTGCGCACCGACTGCCATTTAGCTCGATGAGCTTGGCTTTTAACTTCTTTGTAAATGCTGTCCTGCCTGAGAGCTTGGAAAACCTGGCCTTGGCTGGATCGCCAAACCGATAGGCGCCTATCTTGCGTCCGTCACCGCCGATGACTCGGAACGTTTCCAGGGGAATGCCCTGCTCTCTCACGTCGCGGGCCGCCCGCGGCGGATGATTGTACCCGTACTTTTCCTTCAACTCCTCGGTGGTGATGAAGCCATATTGCAGGATGTGGTCAATCACCGTGCGTGGCCGTTTTGCGGTAACGGCTTTGCAGCGTTCTACGAAATCGCTGGGGAGATCATTTGTTGTCACTTGTCGCGGCCTTCCATGAGACAAAGTTGTTCGCCACGCGTGAAGCGATACACGATTGGGATATGCGCCAGTTCATCGGCGAGTCTTGGCGAAAGATAAAGAGACTCAATAGTCACATCATCTCTACCCAGGAGCGTCGCTTGTGTAGAGCGCCCTGCATACAACTCGATGAGCGTGAGATTGAGTTCATCGGGGAGTTGCTTCCCGAAGATTTTATCCCCGGTTCGGCCATCATAGCTAACCAGATAGCGGATATTTCGGCGGTTTAGCTCGTC
>CAZYHE010000180.1:7640-8259 GCA_964647225.1 uncultured Anaerolineales bacterium | reverse complement strand
CATGTAGCCATCGCCATCCCAGAGTGAGGCAAGGAAGAATGCAATGTCTGATGGCGTATGCTCGAAAACGAAATCTGGAATGAACTTGTCTCGGCTGTGTGCGCCGCCGGGCTTAGTGCCCGGCGGATACTTTAGGCCCAATTCCCGCAGCCAGGCTAATAGACCATTCGGCGCATGATAGCGTTGATCTGAGTCCTTCGTTTTGGCTGCGCCGATGCGTATGACATCCCGTATTTGGGTGACATAAGTTGGCGAAACATCATCGAACGCGGTCAGGCAACGCTCGTACTCGGCCAGCATCGCCCGTTCCTGTGAAACAAAGTCTACCATCGTTCCGCTGGTAAGGCTACCATCAGCAATCAGGTAGGCCAGGATACGCAGCTTGCGACGGTCAATGTCTCGATCTCCGGCCAGTTCAGGCCCCAGCAGGTGCGCGGGGGTGGCGACATAACTTCCGGATCGCAGTTCACCAAGTGGGCACCAACCATCCTCCGTCAACAAGCGATGATCCGCCGTGACTTTGATGTGGGCGCCGCTGCGTAGTGTGACCCGAAAGACCGGCTTGTCGCCGTTGTCAATCCAGTGAGTCACACGCCCGGCGGCAGGACACCACTGGTCA
>CAZYHE010000180.1:3309-7630 GCA_964647225.1 uncultured Anaerolineales bacterium | reverse complement strand
CCTCTTGGGTCAGCCCCGATTTCTCGTGCGATCCCCTGGCGAAGATCTCGCGGTGCTCGTCCAGCGTCTTTTTCGACTTCTTGCTGATGCCGCGGCGCACCAAGTCAGCCTCGCCAGGGGTGTAGCCGGCAATGTCGGCGAGAATCTGAATCACTTGTTCCTGATAGACGCATACCCCCATTGTTTCGGATAGGATAGGCGTCAATATTTTATGAACATATTCCGGTTTCTTCTCGCCGTGCAGACAGGCGATGAAATCCGGGATGAACTCCATCGGGCCGGGGCGGTAGAGCGAGATGGTCGCGGTGATGTGGTCGAACTCGGTCGGCCGCAGATCCATGAGACAACGTCTCATCCCCGCACCTTCGACTTGGAATACGCCGAGAACGTCGCCCGCGGTGAGCAGCTCATAGATCTTCGGATCGTCAATCGGCAGGTTGTGCAGCGTGTACTCGATGCCGTGCCGCTCTTTGATCAGCCGCGTGCATTCGCGCATCAGCGTCAGGGTCGCCAGGCCGAGGAAATCCACCTTCAGCAGGCCGATGGATTCCAGGATCGGGAATTCGTACTGCGTGACCGTCTCGGTGATCGCCGATTTGGGCGGTCGCATCAGCGGGGTATAGTAGGTCAACTCCTTGTCGCCGACGATGACCGCGGCCGCGTGGATGGATGAGTGGCGGGCCACCCCTTCGAGTTGGCTGCCCGTGTCAAGCAATTTGCGCACTTGCGCGTCCTCATCGTACCGCTGTTTGAGATCGGCGGAATAGAATTCGTGTTCCGGGGTCAGCACGTCCTTGATCGTCACCGGCTTGCCGGGAATAGCCGGGATCAGCTTGGCCAGGCTGTCCACGGTGCTGAGCTCGATCCCCATGGCCCGGCCGACATCACGCACGGCCGCGCGTGCCTTCATCCGGCCAAACGTGACGACCTGGGCGACGCGGTGGCTGCCGTATTTCTCTACGGTGTAGCGGATCAACTCTTCGCGCTGGTCGTCCGGGAAGTCGAGGTCGAAATCGGGCATCGTGACGCGGCCCGGATTGAGGAACCGCTCGAAGATCAGTTTGTTGCGAAGCGGGTCGAGGTTCGTGACACCGACAGCGTAGGCGACGATGGAGCCGGCGCCCGATCAGCGCACGTTCCACCAGATGCCGCGGCGTTGGGCGTACATACACAGATCCCACACGATCAGGAAGTAGACGTCGAAGCCCATCTCGTGGATGATCTTAAGCTCGTGCTCCATGCGCGCCTGCACTTCGGGATCGTCGGCGCGCTCCTGATAGCGCCAGCGCACCCCCTCGATGGTCAGGTGGCGCAGGTAAGTCTGGTAGGTGAACCCGTCGGGGATCGTGATGTCGGGCAGGTGGTATTTGTCGTCCTCCGGGTCGGCGTGGCACATCTCCGCGATCTTCAGCGTGTTGGTGAAGGCGCTTTCCGGTAGGTCAATCACCGGCAGGAAGGTCTGCCGCATCTGATCCAGGCTCTTCAGGAAGAAGGAGGTGCCGTCGTAGCGCAGCCGCTTGGGGTCGCTCAGCAGCGCGCCGGTTTGCACGCACAGCAGTACATCGTGGGGGTCGGCATCCTGCTCGTAGACGTAGTGCGCGTCGTTCGTCACCACCATCGGTATATCGTATTTACGGGCAAAGGCGAAAAGATGTTTGTTGACCTGAGTCAACTCGGCGATGCTATGTTCCTGGAACTCCACATACCAGCGTTCCGGCCCAAAGATATCGCGATACCAGTGCAGCCGCTCCAGCGCCTTCTCCTCTTGCCCGTTCTGCAACAGGGTCGGCAGTTCGGCGGCCAGGCAGCCGGAGAGGCAGATGATCCCCTCGTTGTGCGCGGCCAGGTATTCGGCGTCTATGCGCGGCTTGTAATAATAGCCGTCGAACTGCGCATCGGAGCACAGCTTGAGCAGGTTGCGATAGCCGGTAGTGTTTTCGGCCAGCAGGAGGAGATGGTAACGTTCTTTGTCCAGCTCGCTGTCACGGCCGCTCATCGGCCGGCCGAACTGCGTCAGATAGGCTTCGACCCCCAGGATCGGCTTGATCCCTTCTTTTTTGCAGGCGCGCGCAAACTCGATCGCGCCATGCATCACGCCGTGGTCGGTCAGCGCGAGGGCGGGCTGGCCCAACTCGGCAGCACGCTTCGCCATCGCGGCGGTGCGGCCCATGCCGTCGAGCAGGGAGTATTCGGAGTGCAGATGAAGATGAACGAAATCGTCGGACATGATGCGCGCCCCATGGGCTGGGATTAGAACACCCCGATTATACCAGATGGCCGATCCTGGCGATAATCACCTCCTTGCTCGTCGCGTTGACTTTCCGGCCCGGTCGGGGTAAAATGCGGGAAATCTGAGATAGGGAGAAAACTTGATGGCGAATCAGCGACCCTTCACCTGGCACCCTTCTGATGTCATCGAGGTCACGAACACCAGCAGCGAGAACATCCTGCTGGAATTGGACAGCGGGCCGCTGCGCCTCGACGCCGGCCGCACGACACGGCTGACCGCCTCGGCGCTGGAGCAGCCGCAACTCACCGCGCTGGTCAATCAAGGCAAGATCAAAGCACGGTCGTATAACTGGAAAAAGTAGCCGCATCTTCAGTGCTACGACAGGAGTTGAAGCGTATGATCGCTGTAAAAGCGGTTTGCGAGAACGGCGCGTTAAGATTTTTGGAGCCGCATCCGCCGATTGAACAGTCGCCGGTCCTGGTGATTTTTCATGATAATCTCCCTTCTGCACTGGAAAAGGCGGAGCCTCTTGCTGATCAAACGTATGAAGCCGCCGAGCAGCTTCCCTCACGTCTGGCAGAACGCAAAATAATCTCGCAGGAGATGGCGGCTTATCGGGCGATGCATGTGGAGCTTGTCGAAGATTATCTTGGACAATACGTGGCGATCCATGATGGCAAGTCGGTGGATCATGACCCCGACTTCTCCACGTTGCACGAACGAATCAGAAAACGTTTTGGGCGGCAGGTAGTATTGATACAGCGCGTCGAGACCGAACCGGAACGCGAATTGGTCTTTCGTAGCCCGCGTTTGGTTTACGAGATAAAATGAAGCAAGCGTATACGGCGGAGTATTATCCGCCCATGCCGGTGCTGTCCGTGCGTCTGGGTTATCCTGCCGAAAAGCTGTCGTCAGAGCGTTTCCCAGCAATCATTGATACCGGTGCCGACATCACCCTGGTACCGCTATCGCTGCTCGATGATATCGCTGCGCCCATGGTTACAAAGACGCACATCCGAAGCCAGTGGGGTGAACGGCGAGCCGTGACGGTATTCGCTGTGGACATCGAGATAGCTGGCCTACGCTTACCCAGCATCGAAGTCATCGGCGACGAGCGGGGATGCGAGATAGTTCTCGGTCGTAATGTACTAAACAAGCTCAAGCTGTTGCTTAACGGTCCGCAACGTTATGCGGAAATTATCGAGAATTAGCCAAAAGAGATCGTATGCCCAACTCGACCCTCGTCCTGATTGACGGCCATAGCCTGGCCTTTCGCGCGTTCCACGCGATCCCGCTGTCGTTGACCGCGCCGGACGGGGAACTGACCAACGCGGTGTTTGGCTTCACCTCCATGCTGCTCAACGTGCTGCGCGAGCAACAGCCGGAGTATGTCGCGGTCGCGTTCGACATCGGCAAGACCTTCCGGCACGAGATGTTCGACGGCTACAAGGGCCACCGCGAACGGATGCCGGACGAGCTGCGGACGCAGATCGAGCGCATCAAGCAGGTGGTGGAGACCCTCAACATCCCGATTTTCACCGCGGAGGGGTTCGAGGCCGATGATGTGCTGGCGACATTGGCCCGCCAGGCCAGCCGCCAGGGGGTGGACAGCCTGATCGTGACCGGCGACCGCGATATTTTGCAGGTGGTGGATGGGCATATCCGCGTCCTGACTTCGGGCCGCCAATTTTCCGATACGATCATCTACGACCCGGCCGGCGTGCAGGAGAAATATGGCTTGCGCCCCGACCAGTTGGTGGATTACAAGGCGCTGGTGGGCGACAAGTCGGACAACATCCCAGGGGTGCGCGGCATCGGCGAGAAGGGCGCGACCGATCTGCTCCAGAAGTATGAATCGCTGGCGAACTTGTACGCCCACCTGGACGAAATCAAGCCCGACCGGGCCAGGAACGCGCTGGTCGCGGGCCAGGCCGACGCCGAATTGAGCTTCAAGTTGGGCCGCATCATCACCGATGTGCCGGTGCAACTCGATCTGCCCGCGTGCCGCACGCGCGATTACGATCGGTCGAAAGCCATCATCCTGTTTCAAGATTTGGCTTTCCGGTCGTTGGTCGAGAAATTGCCGGCGCC
>CAZYHE010000180.1:0-3209 GCA_964647225.1 uncultured Anaerolineales bacterium | reverse complement strand
CCGCTGGCCGATGCACTGTCCGTCACCACCCCGCCCGCGCTGGTCGAAGTCGCCGAGCAGTTGGCGGCCGCGGCGATGATCGCGTTCGACACCGAGACCACCGGGATTGATCCCCAGCAGGCCGATCTGGTCGGGCTGGCCGTGGCCTGGGGCCGCGAGGCGCATCAGGCGGCCTACATCCCGCTCCGCCACACCGACACGCCCGGCCTGCCCTGGGAGACGGTGCGGGCGGCGCTCCAGCCGGCCCTGGCCGATCCACAGATCGTCAAAGTGGCCCACAATGCCAGCTATGATCTCGCCATCCTGGCCCGCAATGGGATGCGCGTCGTGAGCGACCCTTCGGCACTCCCTTCGACAGGCTCAGGGCACGTTACGGTCGGTGAGCGTCGTCCTGAGTCAGCCGAAGGGCTTGTCGAACCGCCACCCGGCGCCGGGAGCGGCCCTTCGACAGGCTCAGGGCACGGCCTGGTGGATACGATGATCGCGGCGTGGCTGATTGACCCCGGCAGCCGCGGCCTGGGGCTGAAAGACCTGGCCTGGACGCGGCTCCGGGCCGAGATGACCCCCATCGCCGAGCTGATCGGCACGGGCAAAGCCCAGATCACCATGGATCGTGTGCCGGCCGCGACGGCCGCGGCCTACGCCAGCGCGGACGCCGTCATGACTCTGCGATTAGCCGACGTTTTGTTGCCTGAACTGGCAGCGAAAGGGTTGGCGTCGCTGTTTCACGATCTCGAAATGCCGCTCGTCCCGGTGCTGGCCGACATGGAAGCGACCGGGGTCAAGCTCGATGTGGGCGTGCTCCAGCAAATGTCGGTCGAGCTGACCGCGCGCCTGCGCCAATTGGAGTTGGAAATCCAGCAGATCGTCGGTTATGCTTTCAACATCAACTCGACGCAACAGCTTTCGGACGTGCTGTTTGGGAAACTGGGGTTGCCGGCCGAGGGGCTGAAAAAGACCCAGGCGGGGACGTATTCCACCGCCGCCGACGTCTTGGAAGGCTTGCGCGGCAAGCATGAGATCGTGAACCTGATCCTGGAACAGCGCCAACTCAGCAAGCTGCTCAGCACCTATGTGGATGCGCTGCCGGCGATGGTGAACCCGCGCACGGGGCGGGTGCATACCTCCTTCAATCAGACCGGCGCGGAGACCGGCCGGCTCAGCTCGACCAACCCGAACCTGCAAAACATCCCGATCCGCACCGAGGTGGGCCGGGAAATCCGCCGGGCGTTTGTGGCCGAGCCGGGCAATCTGCTGCTCTCGGCCGACTATTCCCAGGTCGAGTTGCGCATCCTGGCGCACATCTCCGGCGATGAATATCTGCTGGCGGCTTTCGCCCGCGGGGAAGATATCCACGCCAGCGCCGCCGCCAAAGTGTACAGCGTCCCGCTGAGCCAGGTGACGAAGGAGCAGCGCTCGGTCGCCAAGATGATGAATTTTGCGACCTCGTATGGGGTCACGGCGTTCGGGTTGGCGCAGCGCACCGGACTGAGCCGGGGGGACGCGGATCAGTTCATGCAGCGGTACTTTGCGACCTATCCCGGCGTGAAACGCTACATCGAAGAGACGAAGGCGCTGGCCCGCGAGCAGGGCTATGTCGAGACGTTGTTGGGCCGGCGGCGCTTCTTCCCGGTGCTCAAAACTACGGCTAACACCCAACAGGCGTATAATATCCGCCAGGCCGCCGAGCGCGCGGCGATCAACCACCCGATCCAGGGCACGGCGGCCGACATCATCAAGATCGCCATGATCCGGCTCCATCGCGCATTGATCGAAGGCGGCTACCGCTCGCGCATGACCCTCCAGGTGCATGATGAGTTGGTGCTGGAAGTGCCGCCGGCCGAGTTGACCGCGGTCAGCCAGTTGGTGCGGGAGACGATGACGGGCGCGTATGATCTCAACGCCGCGCTCAAGGTGGATGTGGAGGTCGGGCCGAATTGGTATGAGATGGAGCCGGTGGGTAACTAGAGCTTAACTGGATGCAAAAGATGAGGTTGACCTGATGACTACAACGATCTCGATTCCCATTCCGCGTGAAGTTCTTCATGCGACCAGGATGACGCCTGTTGATTTGCGGCGAGAATTAGCGGTTCGGCTGTTTCAGCAAGGTAAGCTCTCTTTCGGCAAGGCGCGGGAAATGGCCGGAATGACGGTGTGGTCATTTCAGCAGTTGTTAGGAAGTCAAGGAATTGCCGTACATTATGATGTTAGCGCCTACGAGGAAGATCTCACCAATCTAGAAGAACTCGGCCGTCTATGACAATCGTTTGTAACGCCTCGCCGTTGATCAATCTGGCGTGCATTAACCAACTCGATCTTCTTCACCGTTTGTACGGCGAGATCTTCATCCCGCAAGCCGTCTGGAGAGAAGTTGTTGTCCAGGGCGTCGGACAGCCGGGCGCAGATGAGGTACGACGCGCGAGTTGGATTCGACTTGTCGAAGTAGCAAATGGGGCGCTTGTTCAGGCGCTTCGTCAGGAATTGGATGCTGGCGAGGCTGAGGCAATCGTGTTGGCGTTGGAGTTGAAGGCAGAATTGCTGTTGATGGATGAGCGACTGGGGCGTGATACCGCGCGACATATGGGGCTACGTTTCATTGGCTTGATCGGCTGCCTGATTGAGGCCAAACATAAAGGTTTGATTACGAGTATCAAACCGTATCTCGATGATCTTCGTTCCGGGGCCAATTTCCGATTGAGTTCTGCACTCTATCGCCGAGTTCTAGGCGATGAGGGGGAGCTTTGAGCACTCGACACAAACCATCTTCTGTTGGGGGACATATCTATGATTCGTAACCGAATCGTTGCGCTTGTCACACAAGCGATTCATAACGCGCAAGCATCCGGCGCGCTGCCGGCCTTCGCCCCGCCGGCCATCGAAGTCAGCCGGCCCAAGGACGCGACCAAAGGGGACTATGCCACTTCGGTCGCGATGCAGTGCGCGCGAGTTGCCCGGATGGCCCCGCTTGCCATCGCCCAGGCGATCGTCAAGTACATGCCGCCGGCCGACTTCGTCGGCACGGTCGAGGTGGCCGCGCCGGGCTTCATCAACTTCCGGCTGGCCGACCGCTGGCTGGCCGAGCAGGTCGCGGTCATCGAGGCGGCCGGCGGTCGCTATGGCGACACCAACCTGGGCGCAGGCCAGAGCTGCCAGGTCGAGTTCATCAGCGCCAACCCGACCGGGCCGCTGCACATGGGCTCGGCGCGCAA
>CAZYHE010000179.1:0-8265 GCA_964647225.1 uncultured Anaerolineales bacterium | reverse complement strand
GTCGGCCTGCGCCGACGAGACGCGCGTCCCTGTAGAGGGACGCCCGGCCGCCGGCCCCTTAGCCGCGATTTCAATCGCCTTCAACTTGGCGGCCCTCACACGATCTTTTTTTCCCGCAACCCCGCAACGGCCGTCTCATCGAAGCCCAGCTCGGACAGCACGCCGTCGGTGTGCTGCCCCAAGGTCGGCGGCGGGAGGCGATACGCGATGGCGCCGTCGCGCATATGCACCGGGAAGCCGAGCGAGCGCACCAGCCCCGCGACGGGATGATCCAGCGTGACGATGAAGCTCCGAGCGAGGATCTGCGGGTCGGCCAACGCCTGGTCGAGCAGGTAGATCGGGCTGGCGGGGATGTCCGCCTCACGGAGCTTTTCCAGCCAGAACGCGCTCGGCTGGGTCAGGAGCCGTTCGCTTACCCATGCCACGACCTCCGCCCGGTTGCGGTTGCGCGCCGGGTTGGTGGCGAATTTTGGGTCATCTCGCACCGCATCGGGCAGACCGAGTACGCTGCACAGCCGGCCCCAGATGCGATCGGTGCCGCCCGCGATGATGATGTAGCCGTCGGCGGTGGCGAACGGCTGGTAGGGGGTGATCGTCGGATGCTGGTTGCCCAACCGCGGCGGGTTCGTCTCGGTGGCGAAGTAGCTGCCGGCCGTGGGACAGAGCCACGTCATCTGCGCCTCCAGGATGGCGGCGTCAATCGCCTGGCCGCGGCCGGTGCGCTCCCGTTCGTAGAGCGCGGCCAGGATCGCCACCAGCGCGTAAACCCCCACCGTCATGTCGGAGATGGGGACGGGGTAGCGCGCCGGCGCGCCGTCCGGCTCCCCGGTCAAGCTCATGATGCCGCTCATCCCCTGCGCCAGGATGTCGTAGCCGGGCTGGCCGGCGCGCGGGCCGGTGTGCCCGAACCCGCTGATCGCGACGTGGATCAGCCGCGGGTTGCGGAGCAGGCAGCTTTCGGGATCCAGGCCAAGCTCCTGCATCGAGGCGAGCCGCGGCAGATTGTTGACGAAAATATCCGCGCCATCCACCAGCCGCCGGATGATCTCGCCCCCCTCCGGCGTCTTGACATCCAATGTCAGGCTGCGCTTGTTGCGATTGGTAGACATGAAATAGGCCGATTCGCCGTTGACATACGGCGGCGCCCAGCCGCGCGTCTGATCGCCCGTCCCGCGACGCTCGACCTTGATCACGTCCGCGCCCATGTCGCCAAGATACATGGTGCAGAACGGCCCGGCCAGCGCCTCGGTCATGTCAACGACGCGGAGGCCGGCGAGGATAGGCGTTGGTAGATTGGTAGATTGGGAAACTGGTAGATTGGTCATCGCGCTACTTTCGTGTTGCGTCAAACGTGATTGCGTGATGTGTGAAATGTCGTGAACTGCCCGATTCGCCGATTCGCTCATTCGTTGGTTCGCTGATTCGCCTGCTCCCGCCGTCGCCGATCTCTCTCGCGACGCTTTTCCGACAACGAGACGGCCGGGCCACCGCGCAGCACGTTGACGATCTCGGCCATGATGCAGACCGCGATCTCGGCGGGGGTGCGCGCGCCGATGTCCAGGCCGATGGGCGCGTAGATGCGGTCGAATTTGGCCGGGGCAATCCCTTTTTCGTCCGCCAGTAGTTCGAAGACCGCATCCACCCGGCGTTGCGAGCCGATCATGCCGATGTACGCGACCGGCCGGTCGAGCACCTCCAGCAGACACTCGACATCGTGGCTGTGCCCGCGGGTGACGAGCACGATGAAGGTGTCGGCGTCCATCGGCAGGCCCGCCACGGTCTCCCGCAGCGGCGCGGCCAGCACCTTCTGGGCAGTGGGGAAGCGCGCGGCGTTGGCGAAGGAGGGCCGGTCGTCGAGCACCGTGACGGCGAAATCGCACATGCTGGCGACCTGCGCCAGCGGCACGGCGATGTGCCCCGCGCCGACGATCAGCAGCTCCGGCGCGCGGCGCTGAACTTCGACGAAGATGGAATGATGAATGATGAATGATGAATGATGAATGGCGTCGTCTGACTCCTGATCCCTGATCCCTGATCCCTGATCCCTGCCCCCTGACTCCTGGTATCGCAGCAGCTTGTGCTGCCGGCCGCGCAACACCGCCTGCGCGTCGGCGATGACGCGCGGCTCCAGTTCGCCCAGGCCCAGGTCGCCGAGCGGCGGCTTGTCGAGCCAGATCACGGCTTGCTTGCCGGCGCTCGACCCGCTGACGACAGTTGCTAACGCCACCGGCTCTCTCTCTCGGGCCGCGTCCAAGAGGGTCTTGTAGCGCAAATCGCCAATTTGCGCTACGGCTGCCCGCTCCACGAACACATCCATAACCCCGCCGCACACGCCGAGCGCCTGCATCGAGACATCCTCGGTGAGGTCCACGTGGACGACCGCCGGCTCGCCCGTCTGGAGCACGTCGAGGCCGGCCTTGATGACATCCGCCTCGCCGCAGCCGCCGCCGACCGTGCCCACGTGTTGGCCGAACGGGTGGATGAGCATCTTCGCGCCGACCTCGCGCGGGACGGAGCCTTTCACGTCAATGATCGTGGCGACCGCGACCGTTTCACCGTCTGCGAGCAGCTCATCCAGCCGGGCGTAGATGCGTTCCATCAGCGATAGGCTCCCAGTTCCTTCGCCAGGTTCGTGATCCGCCGGAAGTCCTCCAGGCTGACGGTGGAAGGCACGGAGTGGTCGGATGAGAAGATGTAGCCGCCCGACTCTTTGGCGACCGGCACCACCCGCTCCATTTCCTCCCGGATGGCGTCCGGCTGATCCCACAGCACCGCGTTGATCCCGCCGTGCAGCACCAGATCCTTGCCGTACTGCCGCTTGAGCGCCACGGTGTCCATGCCGGCCTTCACCTCCAGCGGGTTGAGCGCATCCAGCCCCATCGCGATCAGTTCCGGCACGTAGGGGCGGACGTCGCCGCACGAGTGCAGGTGCGCCTTGATCCCCTTCTTGTGCGCCCAGTCAATCGCCCGCTGGTGGAACGGCTTGAGGATGTTGCGGTAGGTGCGCATCGAGAAGAACTGATGGCCCTTGTAGCCCATGTCGTCGTACCAGAAGACGCTGTCGAAGTGATAGCCCGCGTCCCAGACCATGTCCCACAGCGCCAGGTCGGTCTCCAACTCGGTCTCGATCATGTCGCGCACCCAGCCCGGATTCTCGGCCAGCGCCATCAGCACCCGCTCGGTGCCGACCATCCAGGAGTGGGTGACATCGAACCCGAACCAGAGGATGGCCTGGGTCCAGTAGTTTTTCTCCTGCCAGATCGGATAGTTGGCGGCCAGATAGTCCCAGCGGATGCGGTCGCGGGTCGGGATCATGCGCGCCTTGGCGATCTTCCAGCTTTCGGGATCCACGACGGTGTGCGCCAGGAACTCCGGCGTCGAGGCCGCGTGCTTCCACTGCTTCATGGTGACGCCCCAACTGCTGGTGTAGGCCTTCTCGGTCTCCGATTCCCAGAGGACGCGCTCCTCGAACTGGGGGGAGTTGTCTACCCGGAAGCGACCGACGTGGTCGAGGTCGAAGTAATCCACGAAGCTGACGTCGGCCGGCATCCCTTCCTGCTGCCAACGTTCGATGGTGGCGGCCCACGGGTCGTCAATGATGGGGATGCGGTCGGCTTCCTGATGGGCAAACATGCGGCGGAAGCGTTCGTGAGTGGTGAAGGTGGTCATGGTTGGGTTCTCCTGTGTAAGTTTTTCGTGGTGCATAGTGCGTGACGTGCCAAACGTGAAGGTATTCGTCGGGTAATCACGTTTGACGTTTCACGATTGCAACTCGTCCTGCATTGTCGCGATCTCATCTTGAATCCGCGCGAGCGCATCCGCCAACGGCACGATGACTTTGTCCGTCCGGTCGCGGCGCTTGAACTCGACCCCGCCCTCCTTGAGCGAGCGCTTGCCCAACGTCAGGCGGATGGGCATCCCCAGCAGGTCGGCATCGTTGAACTTGACCCCGGCGGTCTCCTCCCGGTCGTCGTAGAGGACTTCGAACCCGGCGGCGGTCAGGTCGGCGTAGAGCGCCTCGGCTTCTTTTTCTGCGCCCGGCATCCCCACCAGGGTGACCTGGTACGGCGCGACGCTGATCGGCCAGATCAGCCCCTTGTCGTCGTGGTGCGCCTCCGCGATGCACGCCAGCAGCCGGCCGCTGCCGATGCCGTAGGACCCCATCACGATCGGATGGCGCCCGCCTTCGCGGTCGAGATAGGTCGCGCCGAGCGCCTCGGTGTAGCGCGTGCCGAGCTGGAAGATATTGCCCACCTCGACCCCGCGTGCCGTGCGCAAGGGCGCGCCGCAGTTCGGACAGCCATCGCCATCCCGCGCCGCGGCGATGTCGCAGACGATCGTCGCGGTGTAGTCGCGGCCGTAGTTGACGTTCAGCAGGTGATAGCCGTCCTCGTTCGCGCCCGCCACCAGGTTGGGCGATTGCGGGATCAGGTCATCCACGATGATCAGCGCGTCGGCGCGGCCACTTCCTTCGACTTCACTGCGCACACGACGCTCCGTTCCGCTCAGGATGCTTGCGATTTGTTTCAACCCTACCGGTGACGCATAGCCCGGCACCGCGCCCACCGCCCGGATCTCATCCTCGGTGGCCGGCCGCAGCGCGGTCGCGCCGACCGCGTTCGCCAGCTTCGTCTCGTTGACCTCCATGTCCCCGCGGATCACGGCGAAGATGAAGATGTCGGGTGGGTGGGCGGACGGTAGATTGGTAGATTGGGAGGCGGGTCGCGTTGCCATCAGGAAGACGGCCTTGGCGGTGCGGCTTTCGGGCACACCGAGCAGCGCGGCCAGGTCGGCGATGGTGGAGGTGTGAGGCGTCGCGATCTTTTCGATGGGCCGGAGCGGCTCGGCCGGTGGCGCGGGCTTGCGGAACGCGGCCACCTGGCGGTTGGCGGTGTAGCCACATTCGTGCCCGGAACTGCGGGGCATACTATCGCACAGCGCCAGCGTGTCCTCGCCGATGGGGGTCAGGTACATGTATTCGTGCGCCAGTTTCCCGCCCATCATGCCGGTGTCCGATTTGACCGCGACGACGGGCAGCCCGCAGCGGCCGAAGATGCGGAAGTACGCCTGGTAGTGCGCCTCGTATTGGCGCTCCAGACCGGCGAAGTCCGCGTCCAGGCTGTAGGAATCGAGCATGGTGAACTCTCGCACGCGGATCAGCCCGGCGCGCGGGCGGGGATCATCGCGCCACTTGGTCTGGATGTGGTAGATCAGCGCCGGCAATTGGCGGTAGGAGCGCACCAGCCCGCGCGCCAGGTCGGCCACCACCTCCTCGTGGGTCATCGCCAGCACCATGTCGTGGCCGGTCTTGTCCTTGAAGCGCCCCATCTCCGCGCCGATCTGATACCAGCGGCCGGTCTCCTGCCAGATGTCGGCCGGATGCACGACCGGCATCGTCAGCTCCTGGCCGCTGATGGCGTTCATCTCGGCGCGCATGATGTTTTCGATCTTGGTGAGGGCGCGGCGGGCCAGCGGCAGCGCGGTGAAGATCCCCGCGCCGAGCTGGCGGATGTAGCCGCCGCGCACGAGCAGTTGATGGCTGATCACCTCCGCGTCGCCGGGGGCCTCGCGGAGGGTCTGGATGAACAGGCGCGTCATGCGCATGGGTGGCTCCTGGATGTACGATGTGGAATGTACGATGTACGATGTTTCCGACATTCAGACATCGAACATCGTACATCCCAACATCTAGCTTTCCGGCCGATAAAGCGCCGCCGACATATCGCCCACGAACTGCGGCAGGTCGGTATGGCCCAACATCTGGCGGATGGCGTGCGCCTCGCCGATGTGGAACCAATAGTGATAAAAGTTGCGCTGGAGCATTGTGCCGATGCTTTCGGGCCGCGGCTTGCCCTGCCATTGCAGGTGCGTCGGCATCAGCTCCGGTGTCAGCGTGTCCAGGTACGGATCGGCCGCGGCGGTGATCTCGCGCCACGCGGCCCACATCTCGCTGAGCGGCGGGGTGCTGGCGGGCTTGCCGAAGCCGACCAGGTCGTTCAGCCCCGGCACGATCTTCTGTCCCTGGGCTACAAGTACCCAATAGGCGTTTTCCTGGTTCGCCAGGTGGCCGACGATCCAACTGATGCAATTCATCGGCCCGATGCGCCGGACTGCATCCTCCGCGCCGACCCCGTCCAGGCAGCGGATCAGCTCACTGCGGGCGAAACGAAGTTGGGCAACAAGCAAGTGTGGCATGGTTCGTCCTCCGTCGTGGCTCGGTCAAGAGACCGGCCACAGCAAATAGTATCACGCATCACGTTTCACGTTCGCCGCCGCGTAATCCTCCGGCGTATCCAAATCCGCCAGCACCGTCGGCGTCTGCACGACGAGATACTCGGTCTGGCCGCGGTGGCGGGCCAGCACATCGCGCAGCGTGCCCCGACAGGCGAGGATCTCCCCCCAGAGCCAGCGCGGCAGCAGGATCGGATGCCCGGCGCGCATCTGGAAGCTGGGGATGACGATCGTCTGCCAGTCGGTTGCCCGGCCCGCGGCCAGGACCGCCTGCGCCGTCGCGACCTCCATCTGCGGCTGATCGCCCAGGCAGAGGAGCGCGGCCGCGCTCCGGTCGCTCAGCGCGGCCAGGCCCACCTGGATCGAAGTGAGCATCTCGCCGGTCGCATAGTCGGGGTTGGGTACGCAGCGCGCGGCCGTCCCCGCCAGCGCGGCTTCGACCTCGGCGGCGCGATGACCGGTGACGGCGACGATCTCCCCCAGCCCGGCGGCCGCCACGGTCGCCACCACCTGCCCGATGACCGTGCGCGAAGACTCGGCCGCGCCCCAGGGCAGGGTGAGCTTGAATCGCCCCATCCGCCGCGAAAGCCCGGCCGCGAGCACAATGGCCGATACCTGATTCCTGACTCCTGACTCCTGACTCCTGACTCCTGACACCTGACACCACCTCACCCAGATTATAGCACGCCCGGCAGCGAGACTCAAATGCTTTGCGTTCGGCCTGAGCAGTGGTAGAATGGGTGGGAGATGAGGGGAATCCGGTGGACGAAGGCAGTTTCATCGCGCTAGATTTTCGCGAATACCCACCCGCCGAAATGGCGGTGCGTGCGGATGAATTTGCCGCCGAGGCGGCGCGCCGCCGGTCGGTGCGTCATTTCGCGCCGCGGCCCGTCCCGCTGGCGGTCATCGAGGCGTGCCTGCGGGCGGCCGGCAGCGCACCCAGCGGCGCCAACATGCAGCCGTGGCATTTCGTCGTCGTGGCCGATCCGGCGATCAAGCGCCGCATCCGCGCGGCCGCCGAGGCGGAGGAGCGCGCCTTCTACGCCGGCCGCGCGCCGGAAGAATGGCTGGACGCGCTCGCGCCGCTCGGCACCGATTGGCAGAAGCCGTTCCTGGAGACCGCGCCCTACCTGATCGCCATCTTCGCGCAGAGCTACGGCGTGGCGGCGGATGGGGCGAAGATCAAACACTATTACGTCCAGGAATCGGTCGGCATCGCGACCGGCGTGCTTATCGCTGCGCTGCATCACGCTGGCTTGGCAACGCTGACCCACACCCCCAGCCCGATGGGTTTCTTGAGTGAGATCCTGGGCCGTCCGACCAACGAGCGGCCTTTCCTGCTGCTGGTCGTCGGCTACGCGGCCCCAGATGCGCGCGTGCCAGATATTCGACGTAAGAACCTGGATGAGATCGCAACGTTTGTTTGAGAGGCGAGAGAATGCCGATTCGTGCTGTTATTTTCGACTTTGGCGGCGTGATCGTCCGCACTGAAGATCAGACTGGCCGATTGCGCGCGGCCGCCCGGCTGGGCGTGACGCTCGACGAGCTGTATCACACCGTTTTCGATGCGCCGATCGCCGTGCAGGCGACGGTCGGGGCGGTCCCGGCCGAGGCGGTGTGGGCGCACGCCACGGCGCTCTTCAAGCTCGATCCCGCAGGCCTGGCGCAGCTTCAGGCCGATTTCTGGTCGGGCGACCGCCGAGATGACGCCCTGGTTGCGTTCATCCGGTCGTTGCGGCCGGCCTTCAAGACCGGCATCCTCAGCAACGCCTGGTCCGACGGGCGGTGGATCATCGCTGAGAAGTTCGGGCTGGCCGATGCGGTGGATGATCTCGTCGTCTCCGCGGAGGCCGGGATCGCCAAGCCCGACCGGCGCATCTTCGAGTTGGCGCTTGCCCGGTTGGGCGTTCAGCCCGCCGAGGCGGTCTTTGTGGATGATTTTGCACGCAACATCGAGGGCGCCCGCGCGATGGGGATGCCGGCGGTGCATTTCAAGAACACGGCGCAGGCGGTGGCCGAGGTGCGGGCGTGGGT
>CAZYHE010000178.1:0-8272 GCA_964647225.1 uncultured Anaerolineales bacterium | reverse complement strand
AAGGTGCGCGAGGCGCGCAAGTTCGTGCTGGAGTTGATCATCTCCGACCACCCGCTCGACTGCATGACGTGTGAGGCGACGGGCGATTGCCGGCTGCAAGACCTGGCCTACGAGTACGAGGTCAAGGGGAACGAGTACGCGGGCGGTGTGCAGCACGACTACCCGATTGACGACCCGAATCCGTTCATCCAGGTGGATCGCAACAAGTGCATCCTCTGCCGGCGGTGCGTCCGCGCCTGCAACTATGTGAACGGCGTCGAGGCGATTGGCATCGTCTACCGCGGGTTCAAGGCGCGCATCGCGTTCGGCATGGACTCGACTTTGGAAGACAGCCCGTGCGAGTTCTGCGGAAGCTGCGTCGAGGTGTGCCCCACCGCGGCGCTCTGGCCCAAGATGAGCCTGGGCAAGGGCCGCGCCTGGCAGCTCCAGAAGACCGAGACGACCTGCTCCTACTGCGGCGTCGGCTGCAAGATCAATCTGCATGTCCGCGGCAACGAAATCGTCAAGGTGACGGGCGCGGACGGCCCCGCCAACCACGGCTTCACCTGTGTGAAGGGCCGTTTCGGCTATGACTACGTCAATCATGCCGATCGCTTGAGCAAGCCGTTGGTGCGGCGCTATCTGCTGGAGGGTGGGAGCAAGACGGCGAATCAGCGAATCAGCGAATCGGCGAATCGGCATGGCGCAAGCGATGGCGGCAACGGCCATTCGCAATACGCAATACGCAATACGGCCGACTTCGTCGAGACTGACTGGGACACGGCCCTCAACCTGGTCGCCAGCAAGTTTGCTGCGGTGAAACAGCAGCATGGCGGCGACGCGTTTGCCACGCTCTGCTCGGCGCGCTGCACCAACGAGGAAAACTTCCTCCTGATGAAGCTCGCGCGGCAGGTGTTGCAGACACACAACATAGACCACTGTGCGCGTCTCTGACACAGCGCCACCGTCACCGGTCTGGTGACATCGTTCGGCTCCGGCGCCATGACCAACCCGTTCGAGGACATCGCCAAGAACGCGCAGTGCCTTTTCATCATCGGCTCGAACACCACCGAGCAGCACCCGGTCTTCGGGATGCAGTTGCGCCAGGCGGTCAAACAGCGCGGCATCCCGCTCATCGTGGCCGACCCGCGGCGCGTGCCGATCACCCAGTACGCGACGATCCACCTGCGCCACAAGCCGGGCACCGACACGGCGCTGCTCAACGGCCTGATGCACGTCCTGATCGCCGAAGATCTCTACGATCACGAGTTCGTGGCGAGCCGCACCGAGGGTTTCGCGGATTTCAAGGCCAAGATTGTCGAATATCCGCCGGAACGCGCGGCGGAGATTTGCGGCGTCAACGCTGACGACATCCGCAAGGCGGCACGGATCATGGCAGCCAGCCGGCCCGGCGCGCTGATGTATGCGCTGGGCATCACCCAGCACACCAGCGGGCACGGCCACGTCATCGCCTGCGCCAACCTGCAGATGCTCCTGGGCAACATGGGGGTGCCGGGTGGCGGTGTGAACCCGCTGCGCGGCCAATCCAACGTGCAGGGCGCGTGCGACATGGGCGGCCTGCCCAACTACTACAGCGGCTACCAAAATGTGGCGGTCGAGGCGAGCCACAAGAAGTTCGAGGCGGCCTGGGGCATCATCCCGCCGGTGGATAAGCCCGGCCTGACCCTGGTCGAGATGATACACGCGGCCGAGCGGGGACAGATCAAGGCGTTGTACGTCGTCGGCGAAAACCCGGCCCTTTCCGACCCCGACAGCAACCACGTGCGCCATTGCCTGAGTTCGCTCGATTTCCTGGTCGTGCAAGATCTGTTCATGACCGAGACCGCGCAACTGGCCGATGTGATCCTGCCGGGTTCGTCCTTTGCCGAGAAGGATGGGACCTTCACCAACAGCGAGCGCCGCGTGCAGCGTGTGCAGCGCGCGCTCAACCCGTTGGGCGAGAGCCGGCCCGACTGGGAGATCATCGCCGAGCTGGGCCAGCGCACCCTGGCGGCTGCCTGGGCCGAGCTGCCTGCGGCAATTGCCGAGGCGCCGCATGGCTCGTGGGATTACATGAACCCGGTCGAGATCCTGGATGAGATCGCCGCGCTCACGCCTTCCTACGGCGGCATCCGGGCGCATCGGCTGGAGAAGCTGGGCGGACTGCAATGGCCCTGCCCCGACGAGAAGCACCCCGGCACGCCCATCCTGCACATCGGGAAGTTCTCGCGCGGGTTGGGCAAGTTCCAGCCGATTGACTTCTTGCCGCCGGCCGAGCTGCCCAACGAGGAGTATCCGCTGCTGCTGACCACCGGCCGCGTCCTCTACCACTATCATACCGGCACCCTGACCCGGCGTGCGCAGGGTCTCGCGGCCATCTACCCAGAAGGGCTGATGGAGATGCACCCGGAGGACGCCGCGCGCGCCGGCGTGTCGAACGGCGAGATGGTGCAGGTCGCCAGCCGCCGCGGCCAGGTCAACGTCAAGGCCGATGTCACCGACAAGATTCAACCCGGCGTGGTCTTCATGACGTTCCATTTCCCCGAGAGCGCGGCCAACTTCCTGACCAACCCGGCGCTCGACCCGGTGGCGAAGATCCCGGAGTTCAAGGCGTGCGCGGTGAAGGTGAACCGGATCCCTGTAGAGAGTTGAGCACAGACCGACGCCGAAGGACAGCGTGCGAGAACCGGCAGGTTTTCGTCTGCTGTCCTTTGCCTGTCAGCCGCTATCGGCCGCGGCCCGCGGCCGAAGATGCCATGACCGTCCTGCGGCGGCGCGCATCGGCCGCGGGCGAGCGCGTATCTGCATGACAAGCGTCATACCCCCCATGGGCCGCGCGTGTTATCCTGCTTTGTGCTGATTGCGTGGTTTTTTTCTCGCGCGGGGCGCCCGCATCAGACGTTTTGGAGGTCACACGATGCAGTTGCAGGACGTGCTGAAGGCGATTGATGGTAAGGCCATCACCCCAGACGCGGACCTGGATATCTCGGTCCAGATGGGGTGCGGCGCTGATCTGATGAGCGATGTGTTGGCGTTCACCCATGCCGACACGTTGCTCCTCACCGGTCTGACCAATCCGCAGGTGGTGCGCACGGCGGATATGGCCGGCATTCGCGCCATCGTCTTCGTGCGCGGCAAGCTGCCCCCGCCGGAAACGCGGGCCTTGGCGAGCGATCGGGGCATTCCGCTGTTGGCCTCCAAGTACACATTGTTCGAGACGGCCGGGCGGCTCTACCAGGCGGGGCTGCCGAGTTGTGGCATTTTCGAGAGCAGCTTGCGCCGGTGGCACGAATTCTTCGATGCCGCCTGATCGGTGGGGCGATGCACAAAGTCCTCATCATCGAAGATAGTCCCGATATGGCGCTGGCGATTGCGATGCCGCTGGAAGCCCGCGGTTATCAGCTTGCATTCGCCGCTTCGGGCCAGGAAGGGCTGGCGAAGGTCCGCGATCTCGCGCCCGACCTGATCATCCTCGATGCGACGGTGGAAGCCGCCGCCGACTGCCAGGTCTCTCTGGCGTTGCGCGGCCCGGATGCGCAGTCGCCCTATGCGCCGTTCCGAGATATCCCGATCCTGATGCTGACCGAGACCCATACGAGCGCCTCGTTGCGCCTTGGCCCAGAGGAGCTCTGTTTGCCTGTGGATGACTTTGTGGAGAAGCCGGTGGATGCCGATATCTTACTCGAAAAGGTCGGCGAGCTCCTTGCCGGGAGATGAAATCTCATTCGTAAATCCTTTGCAAATCTGCCAGGAGGTATCGCATGTCTGATAAGAAGCGCATCTTGATGATTGACGATGATGTCCAGGCCGTGGACACGGTGGAGACATTCCTGCAAAGCGTCGGCTACGAGACGGCCCACGCGTACATGGCCCTCGACGGCATCCAGCTTGCCCGGAGTTGGAAGCCCGATCTGATCCTGCTCGATGTGATGTTCGCCGGCCCGCCCGGCCCCGACGGCTTCGAGGTCTCGCGCGAACTGCACAGTGATGCTGAGCTGAAGGACACCCCGGTGATCATCCTGTCGGGCCTGAAGAAGTTCTTCGGTATGGCGACCGAGTTCACGCCGGATGAGACTTGGATGCCGGTCAAGACATTCCTCGAAAAACCTGTCAAGCCGGCCACCCTGCTGGGAGCCATCCAGAAGCTCATCGGCGCGTAGTGGGCGGGCGAATTCGGTCATTCGCTGATTCGTCACACATGGTCAGGCCTCCTGGCCCAGGCGGGTGCGGGAGGCTGCTGATTTTGGGCGTCAGACGGAGCGGCCAGGATGCGCAACGCGCTCGAGCTTTTGCTCGCCACAGCCCAGGCGATCGTGCCCGCCGATGCGGGCGCGGTCTGGCTCCTCGACAGCGCCGCCGATATGTTGACGCTCGCCGCCAGCCAGGGGGTCCCCGAAGGGCTGCTGCCCCCGCAAGCCGCCTTCTCCGAACGCATTGACGATCAGCAGGCCGTCGCTGCTGGCGTCAGCCACACTGTTTGCGCCGCCGATCCCTTCCCCGCGCGGCTCCAGCTCCGCCTCGGCCCGGCCGGCCGGCCGCTCGGCACGCTGCATCTCTATGCCCTCGTTCCGACTGCGTTCGGCACTGAGCATATCCGCCGCGGCCAGGCCCTGGTTGATCTGGCGGCCGCCTTCCTGGCAGCCGAACAGCAGGCCGACGAGCTGGTGCGGTTTGAGGCCAGCCAGGCCGAGTTCATCCACGTGACCACGCATGAACTGCGCTCCCCGATCGCCGTCTCGCAAACGTTGGTGCGCAACGTCGTGAAGGGCTACGCCGGCGCGCTGACCGAGAAACAGCAGTATGTCTTCGGCCGCATCTCCGCGCAGTTGGATCACCTGGAGAATCTGGTCAACGACCTGCTCGATCTGGCGGCCAGCCGTTCGCGCGCCGCGCGCGAGTCTGGCCCGGTGGCGTTGAACGGCTCGGTCGGCCGGGCGGCGCTCATCTTCCAGCCGCGCGCCGAGGAGAAGGGCGTGGCCCTCAGCTATCACGCGTGCCGGGATGAGATCGTGGTCATGGCGACCGAAGATGGGTTGGATCGCATCCTGGTCAACCTGGTGGGCAACGCTGTGAAATACACGCCGGCCGGGGGCCAGGTGACGGTGGGTCTGTGCCAGACCGGCGCCGAGGTCTTCGTGACCGTGGCCGACACCGGCATCGGCATTCCGCCCGAGGCGCTGTCGCACCTGTTCGACGAGTTCTACCGCGCGCCGAACGCGCGCGCGGCGAACATCGTCGGCACCGGGCTGGGCCTCGCCATCGTGAAGCAGTTGACCGAGCTGTATCATGGCACGATCAGCGTCGAGAGCGTCGTCGGCGCCGGCACGACCATCACGGTGGTCTTCCCAGCCTATGATCCCGATCGTTAGCGCCCTGGTCAGGTTCACGCCACCCGGGTGTTCATAGGGAGTTGCGGGATTGCCGTCGGGAGGCAAGTCCGCCTGTAGTATGATGCTCGTCATACGTTTTCTGGGCGTGACGGGGTATACTATTAGCGTCCGATAGTGTGTTTTGTCACAAAATGGGAGTCGCTCAGACGAGCCACATTCTACCGGCATCCGCTCCAAACTGGCCCATCTGTCAGCCGTCGAGCGTCGCCAGCGACCTCGCAGTTGCGGGCTTGGCCGTTTCGCGCTTTACAATGTATTGATTGCACCAGCGGCCGCGCCGACCGCTTCGACATGGCGGTGCGTCGCGGCCACCCGAAGGAGGCATCCTGTGACAACGACCGAGGTCATCATCCTCAGCGACATCAAGCGCGACCCCGCCTTAGGTGACCGCTTGACCCCTGCCGAACACCAACTCCGCACCTGCATCCAGTGCGGCACCTGCACTGCCTCGTGCCCTTCAGCCTCGGCCATGGATATCTCTCCGCGCAAGATGTGGCGGATGGTGCAGTTGGGCATGCTTGATGAGGTGTTGCATAGCAAGACGATGTGGCTGTGCAGCATCTGCTATCAGTGCCAGGTACGCTGCCCGCGCGGGATCCCCCTCACCGAAACCATCGCCAAGCTCAAACAAGTCGCCATCCAGCAGCAGATCAAGCAGTGGCGCGAGAGCACCCGCTTCTATCTGACCTTCAGCGATGTGATGCAGCGGTATGGCCGGATGCGTGAGACGGAGTTCATGGCGCGTTATTTCCTCTCCACCAATCCGTTCGAGGCGCTCGGCTACGCGACGATGGGCCTGACACTGCTGCGTCGCGGCAAGCTCAAACCGGAGCTGCCAACGCTGTGGGGTGAAGGTAAGCTGGCGAAGCTGTTCGATCGGGTGGCGGAGCTGGAGGGGCGCAAATGAAAAGCTACATCTTCTATCCTGGGTGCTCGATGGACGCCTCGGCGCAGGAATACAAGGGCGCCATGCTCGCTGTTTTCAAGGCTTTGGGCGCAGAGGTCAAAGAGATCGAGGATTGGACCTGTTGCGGCGCCAGCGTGGCCCCGGTGATGAGCGACCTGCTGGGGATGGCGCTGCCGGCGCGCAACCTGGCGTTGGCGGAGAAGATGGGCAATGACCGCACGATGGTGGTGGGTTGCAGCGCGTGCTTCACGAGCTTCGCCCGCACCAACGCGGCGGTCGCCGATTCCGCGACTTTGGCGCGCGTCAACCAGGCGCTCGAAGTCGAGAACCTCAGCTACGGCGGCACCGTGACCGTGCGGCACATGCTGGACATCCTGGCGAACGACTTCGGCGCGGCCGCGATCGCCGCCCAGGTCAAGCGCCCGCTGACCGGGCTGAAGGTCGCGCCCTACTACGGCTGCCAGACCGTCCGGCCCTACTCGTCATTTGACGACGGCCAGCACCCGTGGTCCATGACCGGCATCCTGGAGGCGCTCGGCGCAACGGTCTATCATCATCTTCAGGAAGCCACCTGCTGCGGCACCGCCCTGCTGACCACCAAGCCGGAGTTGGGGCTGCGTATTGCCGGCAGCATCCTGGAAGCGGCGCTCCCGGCTGACTGCCTGGCGACGGTCTGCCCGATGTGCCACATGAACCTGGACTCTTACCAGGACAAGGTCTCCCGTGTGATCGGCAAACCGATCAAAATCCCCGTGACCTTCCTGCCGCAGTTGATCGGCATCGCGTTCGGCCTGCCGGAAGGTGAGATGCAGTTCAAACGGCATGTCGTGCCGGTGGAACCAGCGTTGGCGAAAGTTCCGGCGTAAGCGCCAGTTTGTGGGACGATTTGCCAAATCGCCCTACGCGTTTATCTGACAGGAGCGCCCCATGCAGCTCGATGAAATTGCCCGCCGCCTCGCATTGGACGTGCAAGCCGCGCCCGACAAGCTGGGCGCTGAGGTCACTGGCGGCTACGCCTGCGACCTGCTTAGCTATGTGATGGCGAATGCCAAGGCCGGCGACCTGTGGATCACCATCCAGGGCCATCCCAACATCGTCGCGGTCGCCAGCCTGATCGGCCTGGCCGGCATCGTGGTTGTCGAGGGCGCGAAGGTGGAGGCTTCCACGCTCGAAAAGGCCGGCCAAGAGGGCATCCCCCTCATGGCGACGCACGAAACGGCCTACACGGTCGCCGGCCGGCTGTACGAGCTGGGGGTGCGCTGAGGCGATCGGCCCATGCGTGAACTGAGCCTGCACATCTTGGACATCCTGCAGAACTCCGTCGAGGCGGGCGCGACGCGGGTCGAATTGTCCGTCGTCGAGGACCTGGCGGCGGATCGGTTAACAATCGAGGTGCGAGACAACGGCCGCGGCATCGCGCCCGACAAACTGCCGCACGTGTTCGACCCGTTCTACACCAGCCGCAAAACCCGGCATGTCGGGCTGGGGCTGCCGCTCCTCCAGGCCGCGGCCGAACGCTGCGACGGCGACGCGACCATCACTTCCGAAATCGGCGTCGGCACGACCCTCACCGCGACCTTTCAGCACAGCCACCTCGACCGCGCACCGCTGGGCGACATGGTGGGGACGTTGATGTCGTTTGTGTTGGGGGGGGCGTGCGATTTGAGGTATGTGCATCGGGTGACGGGTAGATTGGAAGATGGTAAATTGGAAAATTGGGGAGACGGCGCTGACGACACGGAGGCACGGCAATTCGATTGCGACACGGCCGAGATCAGGGCAGAGTTGGACAATATCCCGTTGACCCATCCTGAAGTGCGCGCGTGGCTCCGCCAATTCATCACTGAAGGCGAAGCGACCCTTACGCAAACCTGAACGACTCAGGAGTCAGGCGGCAGGCAAGCGCACCAGCGTCCCGCCGCACCAATGACCTTACCAATCTACCAATTTACCAACCTACCATGCCTTTCTTCACCGCCGACCTGCACCTGCACAC
>CAZYHE010000177.1:0-8306 GCA_964647225.1 uncultured Anaerolineales bacterium | reverse complement strand
CAATCTGTTCGCGCACGATTGGCAGAAGCGGGAGCGAAAGTAGTGCGTATTGCGTAGTTCGTATTTCGTTGTCCACCACCGCTCTCTATGCGCTACGTAATACGTAATACGCAATACTTGAACACAAAAATATCAACAACAACGGAGTGCATTCCATGCCCAAAATCACCTTCATCGGCGCCGGCAGCACGGTCTTTGCGAAGAACCTGCTCGGCGACATCCTGAGCTATCCTGAGCTTGCGGATGCGACCATCGCGCTGCACGACATTGACCCGGAGCGGTTGCGCACCACGCAGGTCGTGGCGGGCCGCATCGCGCAGGCGTTGGACGTCCACCCGACCATCGAGGCGACGCTCGATCGCCGGGCAGCGCTCGACGGCGCGGACTACGCCATCTCGATGTTCCAGGTCGCCGGCTACAAGCCCGGCACGGTCGTGGACTTCGAGATCCCCAAGAAGTACGGCCTGCGCCAGACCATCGCCGACACGCTCGGCATCGGTGGGATCATGCGCGCGCTGCGCACGATCCCGGTCTTCCTGGACATCTGCCAGGATATGGCCGAGTTGTGCCCGAATGTCACCTTCCTGAACTACGTCAACCCGATGGCGATGATCACCTGGGCCATCAACCGGGCGAGCAAGATCAAGACAGTGGGTCTGTGCCACAGCGTCCAGGGCACGGCCGAGCAGTTGGCGCGCGACATCGGCGTCCCCATCGAAGAGATCAACTACGTCGCGGCCGGCATCAACCACATGGCGTTCTACCTCAAGTTCGAGCGGGATGGGGTGGATCTCTATCCGCAACTCCGCCAGGTGGTGGCCGAGGGCCGCGTGCCCGACTGGAACCGGGTGCGCTACGAAATGCTGACGCGCCTGGGCTACTTCGTCACCGAGTCGTCGGAGCATTTCGCGGAGTACACCCCGTGGTTCATCAAGCGTGACCGGCCCGACCTGGTCGAGAAGTTCAACGTACCGCTCGACGAGTACATCCGCCGCTGTGAGATCCAACTGGCCGGCTGGGAGTTCGTTCAGCACAAGATGGACCATCCGGGAGCCAGCCTGGACGATCTGCGGGGGATGATGCAGGCGAAAGCCGCGACCAACCCCTATCTCACCCCGCGCTACATCGAGCGAGTGCTGCACGAGACCGCCGAGCTGGACGCGGGCAAGGTGCATCGCAGCCACGAGTACGGTTCCGGGATCATCCACAGCATCGAGACCGGGACGACGCGCGTGGTCTACGGCAACATGCCGAATCACGGCTTGATTGACAACCTGCCGCAGGGCTGCTGCGTCGAGGTGCCCGTGTTGGTGGACAAGAACGGCCTGCAGCCGATCCACATCGGCGCGCTCCCGCCGCAACTCGCGGCCATGTGCCAGACCAACATCAACGTCCAGTCGTTGACCGTCGAGGCCGCGCTGACCGGTAAGCGCGAGCACATCTACCACGCGGCCATGCTCGATCCGCACACCGCCGCCGAGCTTGACCTGGATCAGATCTGGCATCTGGTGGATGACCTGATCGAGGCGCATGGGGACTGGCTGCCGAAGTTTGCATGACCGGGGAACGGGGAGACAAGTAGACAAGGAAACAGGGATTATGATTAAGATTGCCGAGGTTCTGCCGCCCAAGCCGACCCCGCTCTGGCGGATGGTGAAGCAGTGCGGGGTGGATTACGTGGTCGGTGGGATGGATTTCAGCCGCGGGCTGAATGTGCCGAAGGAAGAGCTGCCCTGGAGCTATATGTCGCTCGTGCGGCTGAGGAGCGCCTACGAGGACGGCGGCTTCATCTTCGATGTGCTGGAGAGCCGGCCGCCGATGGAGAAGATCAAGCTCGGCTTGCCCGGCCGCGACGAGCAGATCGAGGCGGTGTGCGACCTGCTCCGCAACCTGGGCCGGCTGGGCATCGGGGTCTGGTGTTATGAGTGGATGCCGGTCTTCAACTGGCTGCGCACCTCGACCACGACCCCGTCGCGGGGCGGCGCGCTGGCGACGAGCTTCGACCTGGAACTGTTGCGCGACGCGCCGCTAACCGAATACGGGATCGTCACTGAGGATCAGCTTTGGACCAACCTGGAGTACTTCCTGAAGGCGGTCGTGCCGGTGGCCGAGCAGGCGGGCGTCAAGCTGGCGATGCACCCGGACGATCCGCCCCTCTCCGGCGTGCGCGGGCTGGGGCGGATCATGCGCAGCGTGGCGAATTATCAACGGCTGATTGATCTTTATCCCAGCCCGGTCAACGGCATCGCACTGTGCCAGGGCAACTTCGCGCTGATGTGCTGCGACCCGTCTGGCCCGGACCTCCCGACGGTGATCCGGCATTTCGGCAAGCAGGACAAGATCTTCTTCGCCCACTTCCGGGATGTGCGCGGCACGCCGGAGAACTTCGTCGAGACGTTCCACGATGACGGGCAGACCGACATGCTGGCCTGCCTGGAAGCCTATCGCGACATCGGTTTCGAAGGCGTGCTGCGGCCCGATCACGTGCCGACGATGGAAGGGGACTCGAACGATACCCCGGCCTACTCAGCGATCGGCCGGCTGTTCGCCATCGGCTACATCAAGGGGCTGCGCGAGGCGGTGTATCGGCGGCGGTAGACGAGGAAACAAGTAGACAAGGGAACAAGTAGACAAGGGAACACACTATCGCTCACAAGGGATGTCCTGCATGTCGTCCGCCCAATTGCCGCTGCCTGCGGCGCCGCTGATCGAATTCATCTTGTGATACAATGCCGCGCGAAACTGATCCACGGAGGAACTACGCATGAGCGATCGCACCGCCAAACATGGCAAAAAGGATCGGAGCGCGCCGGGTCTGCCGCCTGCCGCGCTCCTCGGCCCCCGCCTCAACCGCTTGTGGAGCGATCCAGCCTGGCTGCGCCGCGACGACGCGGAGGCGCAAGCCGAGCTTGACACGGTGTGCAAAGGTGTCTCGTCCGCCAAGCTGATCGGGATGTTGCTCAAGGCGCACCAGGCGGCGCCGGAACCGGCGCAGGCGCGCCTCGCGCAACTCGTACCGGTCTGGCTGCGTCGTCGTGAGCATCTGCCCGCGCTGCGTGAGGCGGTCGAGCGCGCCGCGATGGCCGGCCCTGACCGCGATTTGGCTTTGGCATGGCTGCAAGCCGCGGGCGAAGATACGACTGCACTGGCGCAGGCGCAGCAGCCAGACACCTTCTTCGATGCCTATTTCTACGGCGATCGTTCGCAGGCGACCCTCAGCATCTTTTGGTTCCGCGACCGGCAGCGCACCCAGGTTCAAGGGATCAACTTCTTGCTGGACTCCAACCCGCCGTGGGATGGCGCGATCAAGGATATCATAGCCTTGCCACGCCAGGACCCGCGCGCGGCTGTGCGGGATCACGTGCAACGCTGGACGAGTGAGGGGATGCCGATGCAACGGATCAGCGCGGTCGAAGCCAAGCGGCGCATCTTGGCGGCGCTGGCGTGCAACCGCAAGGGCAACATCCGGCTGCCGGCCGACCTGATCGCCAGTCGCGCAGATTTCATCCGCTACGTGTTGCCTTTGCCCGATGGGCCGGAGACACCGGCGTTCACCGAGACGGATTTCGCGGCGCTCATCCATGCCGGGCAGCGGCCCGAGGAGATCGTGCATTTCGAGCAGACCGTGGGCCGGCGTGTGCGCATGGCAGATGGCAAAGAGCTCGTGATCATGGGCGGCGGGCTTGATGACGAGTGGTAGGTGATTCAACGCGAGGTAATACTTCCATGAACGACACCATCCTGTGTGAGCTTGGCGAATGGGCCGCGCTCGGATTCTACGAAGGCCGTGACCTGCCCTGGCCGCGCGCCTACGGGCTGGCCTACCGGCGGTTATATGAGAACATGGAAATCGTCATCCCACCGGCGCGTTTTCTCCTGCCCTTCGAGCCGTTGCCGCACGCCTGGACGTGGACCGAGCACGGCGTCTGGACGGCGACCAGCCTGATCCTCGACCACAACCACCACTGCGGGCTGCGCGTCAACGACGCCATCGCGGCCGACCGCAAGCGCCGTTTTCCGCAACACGCCGCGCTCATTGATGCGTTGGCCGCCGATCTGAAGCGCCGGTTGGTCCACTTCGGCGGCTACACCCACAGCAATCCCGACATACGCCGGGTGGTGAACGAGGGCTTCGACGCGATGGCCGCCGAGCTGGACGCGGAGCTGGCGAAGGTTCGGGCGGGGCAAAACGGGGCCGGGCCGGGCGCGCTGGATCTGCTGCTGGCGCTGGGGGATTACACGGCCGGCGTGCGGGCGTTTCACAGCCGTGCCAGTGCGGCCATCCGCCGGGCGGCCGATGGGGAAACCGACGAAGGCCGGCGCCACAAGCTCGACCTGATCGCGAGCGCTTTCGCCTCCTGCTTCCTGACCCCTGCCACCTCCTTCCTGGAAGGCCTCCTTGCCGTCCACTTCACCTGGCTGCTCGACGGCTGCGACAGCATCGGCCGGTTCGATCAGGTGTTGGGGCCGCTGTTCGAGGCGGATTTGGCCGCGGGACGGCTCGATATCGCCTTCGCTCGCGAGTTGCTGGATGAACTGTGGGGCGACTTCGAGCGTTTCAACGGCTGGAACATGCAGATCGGCGGCTTCCAACCGGACGGCACGGACGGCTGCAACGCCCTGACGCTGGAGTGCATCGCTGCGTGCGGTCGGAACCATCACCGCCGGCCCAACGTCGCACTGCGCATCATGCGGGGTACGCCCGACGCGACCATCGTGGCCGCGCTCGATGCGCTGCGTGAGGGCAGCGGCCGGCCGGCGCTTTACAACGACGATCTGTACGTGCGGACGCTGCAGGCGCTCGACCTGGGGCTGACGCCGGAGGACTCCCGCGAGATCGGCTTCGGCGGCTGCACCGAGACGATGATCGCCGGCCTGTCGAATTGCGGCAGCCTGGAGGGGGAGATCAACCTGGCGCTGGCGCTCGAGCTGGCGCTCTTCGACGGCTGTGACCCGTTGACGGGCAAGCGCGAGGGGCCGCACACCGGCCGCTTCGAGGAGATGCGCTCCTATGCCGAGTTCGAGGCCGCCGTGCGCCGGCAGATCCAATACCTGACCGACGCGTTCGCCGCTCGTAGCAAGGAGGCGCTGGCCCGGCGCTTCACCGAAGGCGACCCCAAGTTGCCGCGCACCTTCTTCACGCGTGACTGTGTGAAGCGCCATCGCTCTTTCGAGGCCGGCGGCGCGCGCTACAACTGGGCCGTGGTGTCGTACCAGGGGATCGCCAACCTGATTGACGGACTGGCTGCGGTGCGCGAGTGCGTGTTTGGCGATGACGACGTTTGTAGTGGCGACTTCAGTCGCTCGGCGCCGCGCGGGACGACTTCAGTCGTCACTACGAAGCAGGCAATTTCCAAAGCCGAGCTTCTGACCGCCCTGCGCACCGACTTCCGGGATCACGAGCTGCTGCGCCGCCGCTTGCAGGCCGCGCCGAAGTTCGGCAACGATGATCCGACCGTGGATGACCCCGGCGCGGCGAGCATCCGTTTCGCGTGGGAGCAGCTTCTGGCCCACGAGACGCCGCGCGGCGGCCGCTATCTGCCGTCGTGTATCCTCTTTGTCACCTACTACGCGGCGGGCCTCAAGATCGGTGCGACGCCGGATGGCCGATGCGCGCAGGATGTGCTCACCGATTCGGTCGGCCCGGCGCAGGGCCGCGACCGCCACGGGCCAACCGCCATGCTCAACTCCGTCACCAAGTTGCCGCTCCATCTCGCCGCCGGCACCCCCGTCCTGAACATCCGCTTCACCAAGACGCTGTTGAACGAGGAAGCATCGTTGCGCAAGGTTGTGCAACTCATCCGTGCCTTCTTCGCTCGCGGCGGCATGCAGATCCAGGTCTCCGTGCTCGACCGGGAGGCGCTGCTGGCCGCGCAGCGGGAGCCGGAGAAGTATCGCGACCTCATCGTGCGGGTGGGCGGCTACAGCGAGTACTTCGTCAACCTGAACCCGGAGCTGCAGGCCAGCGTCATCGCCCGCACGGAGCATAACTGAGGAGCCACCATGCCCCAACGTCCCAACATCCTCTTCTTCTTCACCGACGACCAGCGCTTCGATACGATCCACGCGCTGGGCAACGCGCAGATCGTCACACCGAACCTCGACTGGCTGGTCGAGCACGGCACGGCCTTCACCAACGCCTACATCATGGGCGGGACGAGCGGCGCGGTGTGCATGCCCAGCCGGGCCATGCTCTGGACGGGCCGCACGCTGTTCCACATCCAGGAGCAGGGCCAGGGCATTGCCCCGGAGCACGTCATGCTGGGTGAAACGCTGCAACGCGCCGGCTACACCGTCTTCGGCACGGGCAAGTGGCACAACAGCCCGGCCGCCCATGGTCGCAATTTCAGCGCCGGGATTGACTGCTTCTTCAGCGGGATGGACGATCACTGGAACATGCCGGTGTGCGATTTCGACCCCGCCGGCGAATATCCGCAGCGCATCCATCAGACCGTGGACTTCGTCAAGCAGCGCGTGGTCGAAAAGGTCGCGGATCACATCCATGCGGGGCGGCACTCGAGCGTCCTCTTCTGCGACGCCGCGATTGACTTCCTGCGCGGCCGGGATTCGGCCGATCCATTCTTCATCTACGTCGGCTTCACCGCGCCGCACGACCCCCGGACGATGCCGCGGCAATACCTGGAGATGTACGATCCGGCCAGCCTCCCGCTGGGCGAGAACTTCCAGCCCGAACACCCCTTCGACAACGGCGAGATGCAAGTGCGCGACGAACTGCTGGCCGCGTACCCGCGCGATCCGCATGAGGCCAGTCGTCATTTGGCGGCCTATTATGGTATGATTACCCACCTGGACGCGCAGATCGGCCGCGTGCTGGCTGCGCTGCGGGAGACCGGGCAGCTTGAAAACACGATCATCGTGCTGGCGGGCGACAACGGCCTGGCGCTTGGCCGCCACGGGCTGATGGGCAAGCAGAGCCTCTACGAGCATAGCATCCACGTCCCGCTGTTGTTGGCCGGGCCGGGCATCGCGGCCGGGCGGCGCAGCGACGCGTTCGTCTATCTCAACGACATCTACCCGACGCTGTGCGACCTGATCGGGGTGAAGACGCCGGAGTCGGTGGAGGGGATCAGCTTTGCGGCGGCGGTTGCCAGTCGTCAGTCGTCAGTCGTCGGTCGCCCGTACCTCCTCTTCGCCTATCGTCACCTGATGCGCGGGGTGCGCGACGAGCGGTGGAAGCTGATCGAATACGTCGTGGAGGGTGTCCGGCACACGCAACTCTTCGATCTCCAGGCCGATCCCTGGGAACTGGCGAACCTCGCCGCCGATCCGGCCTGCGCCGATCACCTGGCGCGGCTGCGCGGGCTGCTGGCGCGCTGGCGGGATGAGTTGGGGGATGACCAGGAGGGGATGGGCGCTGTGTTTTGGCGCGGTTACCGGAGACCCTAAAGGTTTTGGAAACCTTTAGGGTCTTGCACATATACAAACATCGGAGGATCTCATGACCGAATTTCCACGTACCATCGTCGGCGGCGTCTCGCTGCCGCGCCTGCTCATCGGCTCCAACTGGTTCAAGGGCTACTCGCATACCAGTGTGCCGAAAGATCGCTTCATTCTGGAGTATCAGACGCGCGAGCGGCTGACCGAAATCTTCGCGACCTTCATGGCGGCCGGGATTGACGCCTACATGGGCGGCGATCCGGGGCCGATGGTGTTCGACGCCATCCACGACGCCGAGCAGCGATCCGGCCGCAAGATGATCCTGATCCTGACGCCATCCTTCAACCTGCTGCCCGGCGGCGACCCGCAGACTGAGCCTGAGCCGGTGCTCGACCACTACCGGGAGATCGGGACGACCTTCTGCCTGCCCCACCAATGCGTGACCGACGCGCTGGTGGATAAGCGGGCGGGCGTCATCCGCGACCTGGATCGCTACACCAGGCTCATCCGTGAGCGTGGCATGATCCCCGGCCTCTCGACGCACCTGCCCGAATCGGTGATCTACGCCGACCGGCAGGGCGCCGACGTGGAGACCTACATCCAGATCTTCAACGCCGCGGGCTTCCTGATGCAGATCGAGCCGGACTGGGTGCTCAACGTCATCCAGCAGGCCAAGAAGCCGGTGATGACGATCAAGCCGTTGGCCGCGGGCCGCCTGCTGCCGATCGTCGGGCTGTCGTTCGTTTGGAGCACCATCCGGCCGCAGGACATGGTGACGATTGGTACGACGACCCCGGCCGAGGCGAAGGAGGTCATCAACCTTTCGCTCGACTTGCTGGCGCACCGCTCGCCGATGACCGAGCTGCAGATCACGCGCAGCAAGGCGTCACTGCTGAAGTATTGATCTC
>CAZYHE010000176.1:0-8367 GCA_964647225.1 uncultured Anaerolineales bacterium | reverse complement strand
GCGGCTGTGATACTGTCCGTTGCGGGCTGCTCGGCGCGCCCGCCGCAGGCCACCGAAAAACCGACCGAGAAGATCGTCACGATCGAGGTGACGGTTCCCGTGGTGCAGACGCGCGTGGTGGTGGAAACGCGCGCGGTGATCCAGACCGTGGTCGTCACCGCGACGCCGGTCCCCACGCCGGCCTATGTGTCGGCCATCAACGCGCCGGCCGATACGTTGGTCTATCCGCTTCCCGGCGAGCCGACCACCCTCAGCCCGCAAGAGGCCACCGATGCGACCTCCGCGCTGGTCGTCCAGCAGTTGTATGAGGGGCTGTACAACCTGCGCGCGGATGGCTCGACTGTGCCAGCGGGGGCGACCGGCTATCAGGTCTCGGCCGACGGCAAGGTCTACACGATCACCCTGCGCAACGAGGCGAAGTGGTCGGACGGACGGCCGGTGACGGCCCAACATTTCGTGGATGGGGTCTGCCTGGCCCTCGACCCCGCCACCGGCAACGACTACTACTACCTGCTGACCGATATCGCGGCCGTCACCGGCGCGAAGGCGTTCGCCAGCGGCAACACCGCCGATTGTGGCAAGGTCGGCGTCAAGCCGGTCAACGAGCGCACGTTGCAGATTTCGCTGGATCGGCCGGCATCCTTCTTCCCGAAATTGCTCGCCATGCAGGTCTTCTTCCCGACGCGCAAGGAGCTGACGAACACCGTGACCGGTGGGCTGATCAACAACGGGCCGTATACGGTGGCCGAAAATCAGCCCGGCCAACGCCTGGTGTTGCGCGCCAGCCCGACTTATTGGAACGCCGGCCAGGTGAAGCTCCAGCGCATCGAGTTCAGGATCGTGCCGAGCCTGGCCGATCAACTCGCCCAGTACAAGCGGGGCGAACTGGCCGCCGCGGAGTTTCCCGGCGAAGACACGCCCGCGGTGATGGCCGATGTCGCACTTGCCAAAGAGCTGCGCGTCCTCGTGCGGCCGGGGGTCAGCTACATCGGCCTCAACACCCAGGCCGGCCCCACGAAGAACGTCGCGTTCCGCAAGGCCATCGCCAGCGCGATTGATCGCACGGCGCTGATCGAAGAAGTGCTGAAGCAGCGCTGGCATGTGCCCGCGCAGGTCGCCGTGCCGCCCGACATCCCAGGTTCGCAGTCCGCCGATCCTGCGGTCGGTTATCCGTACAGCCCGGAAGCTGCCAAGAAATTTCTGGTTGAGGCAGGTTACGGGCCGGACAAGCCCGCGCCGCCGGTCGAAATCTGGATCAACCAGGAGGGGAGCAACGAACTGATCTTCAAGGCGGTGGCGGCGATGCTGGAACAGGCCGGTATCCCGACACGGCTGACCATCAGCAAGTGGCCGGTGTATCGGGGCAGCCTGGACGCGTGCAACAAGCCTAACCATGCCGGCGCGGCCAAGACCCCGGCCGAATGCTCCTACAACCTCTACCGGATGGGCTGGGTGATGGACTACGCCGACCCTTCGGCGCTGCTGGACATGGTCTTCAGCCCCAAGTCAGCCTTTCAGTATACCGGTTGGCAGTCGAAAAAGTATGATGAGCTGCTCGCCCAGGCGTTGGCCGAGCGGGACGCGGCGAAGCGGATCGAACTGTACAAGACGGCTGAAAAGGTGCTGCTGAATGAGGATGTCGTGATCGTGCCGTTGCAGTATTATGATCGGACGCTGCTGGTGAAAGATGCGATGCAGTTCGACTATCCCGCATTCGGGCCGCCGAACTTGCAGTATTGGCAACGGAGCCGGTAACAAAGTCTCATTCACAATTCGATAGAATGCTCCGCGGGGGAAGGCAAAGGGGGAAGGTATGCGCCATAAGCCGCCCTTCTGGTTGTGGGTGTCCCTTTTCATCGTCAGTCTCGCTGTGGCGGGCCGCGGGCTGGCCGATTCGCCTGCGCTCACATACACCGCAGCGCAAGATGACATCTTGCGCTACAATGGGACGCTGGTGATCATGCTGCAATCAGCTACGCCGACTGCGACGCCCCGCGTGATCTATCTCCCGATGATCTTCGTCAACTGGCGTGCGGACGGAACGCCCACGGCCACGCTGACCCCCGCCGCGACCCGCACGCCCAGCTCGACGCCGACCGGCTCTCCGACGCTGACCGTCACGCCGTCCGCGACGCCAACCAGCTCTCGGACGCCCACGTTGACCGCGACACCATCCCCGACCAGAGATGGCCCACAGCCCAGCCAACCCGCCAACTTGACGGCCTTCCACCGCGCCGGCCAGACCTTCCTCACCTGGGACGAGGTTGGCGGGTTGACCGGCGAGCGGTATCACATCTACCGTCACACCGCGCCGATCACCGCGGCCAACCTCGACCAGGCGCGGCGGCTGACGGAGCGCTGGGGGCCATTCGCCGAGGGCAGCAGCATCTTCTGGACCGAACGCGACCGTGAGCCGCCCATCACCGCCAACTACGTCATCAACGACTTGGCCGCGCCGCTGGCCGACACGACCGGCCTGTTCGTCTGGACGAGCCACGAGGCAGGCGCGTTCTACTACGCGGTCACGACGGTGCATGATGGCGTGGAGAACCGGACCGATTTCGGAGCGGGCAACAGCCTGGCGGCTTCGCTGAGCGAAACGCCGGCCGATCCACAGCCGGTGCTGGCCTGGCGCGCCGCGGCCGCCCGCGGCGCGGTCTTCACCCAATACCTGGACTATGAGAGCTACAACCCGACCTTCGACGTCCCGCGGGAGACCGCGCACCAGCAGTACGCGTACAACTACAGTGTCGCGCTGCCGTCGGCCGCGGCGTGCGGCGGCGTGAGCCAGCCCAGCTATCCGATCTACCTCTACATCTCTGGCTGGGGCGACCGCTACGCCAACCCCAACGAGACCCCCTACGACTGGTGCGCGGTGCAGATCTTCGGCGACGATCCGCACCAGACCTGGTACTACGGCCACTCGGCCAGCTACGACTACCGGCCGGGCGGCGAAGCCACGACCGGACCGATTGCCAATTACACCGAGGAGCGGCTGCTGCGCGCGGTCTACGACACGCTGCGGGGCTACGGGCTGGCCGGCCTGACCCCCGACCCCGACCGCGTCTATGTCTACGGCGGCAGCATGGGCGGCAGCGGCAGCCTGGCGCTGGCGCTGCGCTACCCGAACGTCTTCGCCGCATCCCACTCGGGAGAGCCGATGACGAACTACGCCGCGGCCGATGGCGCCGGCGGCACGACTCCCTGGGTCAACGACGTGGAGTGGAAGTGGGGCAGCCGGGCGGCCAACCTACCGATCCGCAACGACGGCCGCTATGCCACGCACCTGGCCTCTTACAATGGCACAGGGGTGTGGGACTGGCAGAACCACCAGGCGCAACTTGTGGGCCGCCGCGGGGATGATGCCGCGCTCATCTCGCTGAACCACGGGACGCGGGATACGGTCATCGCGTGGGCCAGCCAGGGCCAGCCGGTTTACGGCGCGTTCTACGCGGGCCGCCGCGCGTTCTCGGCCGCGGTCGAAGACGCCGATCATACCTGGCTCGGTTTCGCGGGCAGCGGCCCGATGCTGGCCTACGAGACCACCTGGGCGCCGTTCCACGGCTGGGAAGCCCGGCGTGGGGAGACCGTGCCGGGCTTGAGCTATGCGTCCGGCAGCGCGCCGGCGCCGCCGGGCGGCCCGGCCAGCTACAACTTGAACCTGGAATGGTCGGCCTCCTGGCGCGATTTCGCCGGGCCGCCGGTTGACACGCCGGCCCTCTGGGCCATCACCCTCCGCACCACCGACGGCGCCAGCCAGACGGTGGACGTCACCCCGCGCCGCCGCCAGCAGTTCGCCATCACATCTGGCGCGGCCTACACCTGGGAGAATCGCCGCCTGGCGGACAACACCCTGCGCCAAAGCGGCGTGGTCATCGCCGATGGCGACGGCCTGATCACCGCGCCGGCCGTGGCGGTGGATGCCGCGGGGGTGCGCCTCAGCTTCCGTCGCAGCGACGGCACACCGCCGCCGACCGCGACGGCCAGCCGCACGCCGACGGTCACGCGGACGCGCACGCCGACTCCGACGCCCACCCAGGTCACGCCCACCGTGACCCCGACCCCCATCCCCGGTGCGCAGACCGTCACGCTGGCGGCCGCCGCCGATGCGCTGATTGACACGAACATCAATCCGAACGCCAACCTGGGCGCGCTCGACTACCTGGAGTTATACCAGAACGAGGTCGTGGACACGCGGCACTTCCTGGTGCGGTTCGATTTGGGCAGCGTCCCGGCAGGCGCCACGATCCTCGCCGCCCGGTTGGAGTTGTTCGGCTTCGACGCCGGTTATGACGAAGGGCCGCAGGACGCAGTCGTGCATCGGGTGACGCGTGCCTGGGTCGAGGGTGCGGGGACCGACTTCTACCCGGACGGCCGGAGCCAGGGTGTCACCTGGGGCCAGGCCGCGCCGGGCGTCCCCTGGACGGCCGCCGGCGGCGATTATGACGCGGCGGAGTTGGCGCGGGTGACGCTGCCCGCCAACCCGAACGCGTGGTTTGCCTGGAATGTCACGGCCGCCGTGCAGAATTGGGTCTGGGGCGGCTTGAACGCCGGGCTATTGGTGCGACCGGAGAACGGCGCGTGGCGCAATCATGTTTTCCACAGCCGCGAGGCGGCTGATGCTGGCCTGCGCCCCCGGCTGGTCGTGACCTATTCCACCGCCCCCACCGCCACGCCCACGCCGACCGCCACCGGCCCGACCCCCACCGCGACTGCCACACGCACCGCGACGCCCACCCTCACGCCGCTGCCCGGTGTGGCCCGGCCCTGGCCCGACACGACGAACGGCATCCACGTCTTCAACGACCAGCTCACCCAACTGCGCGACCTGAGCGACGCGCAGGCCCGGTTTGCCGCGACGCACTACGCCGGCACGCAGAAGATGGTGCGCAGCGATGCGGACTGGCTGCGGGCGGTCAACCCGGATTTTCTGATCTTGCACTATCGGTTGGGTCATGGGCTGGGCTACCGATTGCCGCAGGCGGGTTGTCAGCCGACCGGCGAGTATTTCTACATCATCGAGGGGAACAGTTGGGTGCAGGAGTGGCCGGGGGAGGCCAACGTGCAATCCGCCTGGTTCTTCCCCTGGGCCGGACAGCCGCGCGTGCTCAACTGCGATTGGGGCTGGTATCTGATGGCGGTGAGCGACGCGTCCTATCGCAGTTGGTGGAGCGGCGAAGTGCTGCGCCAGCTCGCGGCCAACGACAACGACGGCCTCTTCGCCGATTCCCTCTCCGTGCCGAACTACCTGGGCTACGATCATTACGTCCCATCGCTGCCAGGCATTGACGCCGCGTTCGAGACCGCCTGGGCGGCGCGCATCCAGGACTGGATCGCCTACGTCAAGGGGCAGTTCGGGAGTCGCTATCTGCTGATCCCGAACGTCGGCAACTGGGTGACGACGCGCGAGACCACCGACTACAGCGGCGCGGATGGCGTGATGATCGAGGGCTTCGCCGAATGGGACGCCGGCAGCCCCTTCGACCTCCCCGACTGGCAGCTTCAGATGGATCGCATCCTGGGGCTGACCCGCCTGGGCAAGATCCTGATCCTCCAGCCGTACACCGATGGCTCGGTGGCTGACCGGACCTTCCTGCTCGCCAACTATCTCCTGGTGAAGGGGACGCGCAGCTATATCAACCTGGACACCGGCCTGCAACCGGAGTGGTGGCCGGAGTACGAAGTCCCGATCGGGAGCTACGTGGGGGACATCCCGGCGGAGATCAGCGTGCTTTATGACAGCGCGGCGGGGGTGTATCGCCGGACGTACACGAACGGGCTGGCCCTGGTGAACCCCGGCGACACGTCGCGCACGGTGACGTTGGGTGGAACCTACTACCTGGCGACCCCGGTTGGCGGCGGGGGTGTGCCGGCCGACGGCGACATCTCGGCCTGGCGGGTGGATTACACCGCCGTGACGAGCGTGACGTTGGGGCCGGGGCGCGGCGCAGTGCTGCTCAACAGCCGGCCGTGAGGTGCAGACGGTAAACTTTTGCGTTGAGATTTCAGGAGCCTTGACGCGCACAGGTGTTGACGGTATACTCGATTTATGAGTTAGACGTGTAGACGGAGAAGCGAAATGCCGAAACTGTATGAATACTTCGGAATCATTATTTTGTTTTACTCAAACGAACATGAACCAATTCACGTACACGGTAAATATCAAGAGGCAGAAGGCAAGGCAGAGCTCATCATAGTCAACGGCAAGGTGGCGGAGATCCGTTATTCATCCGTCAAGGGAAGAATGCCTTTGGGTCCAAAACAGATGGAGGGGTTCAAGGCAATCGTTGAACAATACGCAGAGGAGATCGTGCAAAAATGGATAGATTACTTCGTGCTTCACAAGCCGGTGCTATCAGAGACGATTACCGAGAAGATTCGATGACCCTCGCAGAAGGGGCGGTGATCGGTATCGAAATGGCAGAATACGCTGGCGGGTACAAGTTGCGCTTGGTGTTCAGCGATGATAAGGAGCGCATCGTTGACTTTGAGCCTTTTCTTAGCCATTCACTGAACCCTATGATCAGGAAATACCTAAACCTTGATGTGTTCGGTGCTTTTAGTGTGAGATATGGAGATTTGGTGTGGAGTGACTATGATCTGTGTTTTCCGATAACGGACTTGTACGAGGGTCAAGTGTAGGAATTGGTTGGCACATTATGCAAGAAAAACCATTAGGTAGAAAGAACTACGGCCACATCCCGCACCTGCCGGGCAGCCGCATGGGGCCGGGCGACCACAAATGTCACGAAGGACAGGCCCAGATTGCGACCGTGAAGACGCGCGACAAACACGATGAGGTTTTTGTCCAGGAGAAGCTGGATGGCTCCAACGTGGGCGTGGCCCGGATCGCAGACACCTTGTACCCGATCGGGCGCTCGGGCTGGCTCGCCATCTCTTCACCCCATGAACAACACCGGCATTTCCATAATTGGGTCTACACCCAGTACGAGCGTTTCATGGCCGTGCTGCGCAACGGCGAGCGCCTGGCGGGGGAATGGCTGATGCAGGCGCACGGCACGCGCTATCGCCTGAAGCATGAACCGTTCGTGGCGTTCGACCTGATGATCGAGGATGAGCGGCTGCCCTACGATGCGTTCGTCGCCCGGCTGGCGGGCCGTTTCGTGATCCCGACGCTGTTGCACCGGGGCGGCGCGTTCAGCATCGCGGCGGCCATCGCGGCGCTGAACACCTATGGCTTCCACGGGGCCATGGATCCGGTCGAGGGCGCGGTCTGGCGCGTGGAGCGAGACAACCCGACCGGCCAAAAGGGCGAGCGCAAGCGCGTGGTGGATTTCCTGGTGAAGTATGTTCACCCGGAGAAGGTGGATGGGCTATACCTGCCGGAGCTATCGGGACAGGAACCGGTGTGGAACTGGTACCCGGAGTCGGCGTCGTAGACATCAAGCCGTAGGACGCAACGCCTTCAGCCGGGCATACAAATCGGCCGAGAGCGCATAGTGCCAGGTGTGGCGATCCATCGCGGCCCAAAACTCCGCCAGGCTGCGCACGCCGGTCTGTTCGTAGCGCAGGCATTGCACCATCATCTCGATCTTGTCCGCGTCGCGCACCAGCCGGCCTTCCGGGCTGGACGCATCCTCGAATTCATCCCACGCGGCCATCAACCGCTCGGCGCCGGGCAGGGCCGCCAGCAGATCTCCCAGCGCGGTCGCTTCGGCCTGGCGCTTCACGGCTTCCGGGATCAGCCGCTGCGCGGACGCGGGCAGGTCGGTCAGCCGCGCCTCGGCCAGGTCATGCAGCGTGGCGATGGTCAGCACCTTTTCGATGTTGAGCGCCGCGGGCAGCGTGCCGGATGCATTCAGCACATCGGCCAGCGCCAGCGCGACGAGGGTCGTGGCATGGCTGTGATCGGCCACGCTCTCCACGTGCGGCACGCCACGCATCAGCCAGCCGGCGCGCGGGAGCCGCTTGAGCGTGCTCGCTTCCAGGAAGAGGGTGAGGAGTGGGTCATCGTGCATGGGGTTCCTCATTCGTTACCGCCATCCACCGCGCGCATCAACGCCGCGCCGTGCTCCAGCAGCAGCTTCGTCCGCTCGGCCGGCACATCCTTCACCTGAAGATAACGCTCAAGCAATTGCGCCGGGGTCAGCGCCTCCACCGAGACCGCGCCCAGGCGTTGGCGCTCGGTGCGTTCCACATCTTTTTGGAGCGCGGCGACGAAGTACGCGCTTTCCAACGCCCGGCTGATCTCGCGTTCGACCAGCAGCGGCTCCTGCTCCTGGCGCAGCGTGACGATCACCCGCACGACGGCTTCCGACAGGCCGTGCCCTGAGCCTGCCGAAGGGTCAGTTTTGGCCTTGATCGCCTCGACCACCGCGGCCGTGGGGTCGGGCCGGTCGCGCACGT